>JAYVRF010000202.1:0-14061 GCA_043756925.1 Arcicella sp.
ATTTAGATTTTATTCATAAATTAGCAATCGCTCAGAAGGAATTGTGATGAAACTTGTTATTGGTTAGAATTGCTTTTTTTGACTAATTTTTGAATGAAATTGAATATAATTCATTGAATTCAGACGCAGTTGAGTTATTGAAAATTATCAAAAGCATCATCATAACTGTCAAAAAAGAATTAAGAAATTATGAACAACATCGTTTCAAACGACCTCATACCTCATACCTCATACCTTTTACCTACCGAAGAAACCATAGTAGCCCTTGCGACCCCTGCGGGTGTGGGGGCTATTGCCGTTATAAGAGTCTCAGGTTCAGAGACTTTTCTGATTGTAAATAAACTTTTCAGAGGTAAAAATCTTGAAAAACAACCTTCACATACGATTCATTTTGGAACAATCCGAGAGGGTGAACTGATTGTGGATGAAGTGTTGGTTTCGCTTTTCAAAGCACCTGCCTCATATACCCGTGAAGATACCATTGAAATCTCCTGTCATGGTTCAGATTACATCATTCAGAAGATTTTGAAACTGATAATTCAAGAAGGGGCGAGATTGGCAACGCCAGGTGAGTTTACGCAAAGAGCCTTTTTGAATGGACAATTAGACCTCGCCCAAGCCGAAGCCGTTGCCGATTTAATTGCCTCAGATTCAGAGGCTTCGCATCAGACAGCGATAAATCAAATCAGAGGAGGATTTTCAAAACAGATTGCTCAATTAAGGGAGTCCTTGATTCATTTTGCTTCGATGATTGAGTTGGAATTAGACTTTGGCGAAGAAGACGTAGAGTTTGCCGATAGAGACGATTTAAGGCAGTTAATTTTCCAAATTCAAACCGTTCTTGTGCCTTTAATTGAGAGTTTTGAGATGGGAAATGTCATTAAAAACGGCGTTCCAACGGTGATTATTGGCAAACCAAATGCAGGAAAATCAACGCTTTTGAACCGACTTTTGAATGAAGAAAAAGCCATCGTATCGGACATCGCAGGTACAACCCGTGATGTGATTGAAGATGAATTAATCATTGAAGGAATCCGTTTCAGATTGATTGATACCGCAGGACTTCGTACGGCAACTGATACTATTGAGGCAATTGGCGTTGAACGCACCAAACAGCAAATGGAAAAGGCGAGTTTAATTTTATATTTATTTGACGCCAACGAAATTGATGTATCAGTTATTGGCGAACAATTAGCGGATTTCAAGGCACCTTATTTATTGGTAGGTAATAAAATGGATAAAATTTCTCTTGAAAAAAAGGCTGAATTTGAAGCCGTTTATCCCGATATTATTTGGATTTCAGCTTCTAATAACTTGAATATCAGTAAATTGAAAAATATATTAGTAGGTAAAGTTAAAACCAAAGAAATTAAAACGGGCGATACAGTTGTTACAAATCTTCGACATTTTCAACATCTTAAACAAACCAATGAATCCCTCGAAAATGTTTTGGAAGGATTAAGTCAAAGTATTACAGGGGACTTCTTAGCCCAAGATATTCGTTTTGCCTTGCATCATTTGGGGGAAATTACTGGGACGATTACAACAGATGACCTTTTAAAAAATATCTTTGGGAAGTTCTGCATAGGAAAGTAAAAAAATTGGATATTTCTTTCGTTTTTTTGAAGATGAACTTAATACTTTAAGTGTTACGTTATGAAAGTAGTAAAAACATTTAGTGATTATCTAACGATTTCTCGAAAACAAAAAATGGAAAATATAATCATTGTTTTAATATTCCTTTTAGCCATTGTATATTTAGGAAATATAGTTTACAAAAACTTTAATCCTAAAAATAAGGCGGGTTGTGCGAAAGGTTGTGGTTCGTGTGGAGCAATAGATTTTGATAAAATAGCATCGCAAATGGAATCTCAGAAATAATATTAATTGTAAAAAAAAGCCTTTCAGATCTTAACTGAAAGGCTTTTACATTTAAAACAATATCATTCTTTTTTCTTATCAATTTGCGAAACCTTCACCCCACTTGTTGGACTGGTTACAAAATCCGTCAAGATACGCTCAGTTTCTTTCAAAAAAGTATCCTTTTCGTGTTTTTCTTTCAATGCCTTTATTTTTGCAATGGCAATACTTGTTGAGTCAGTTGCAGGTTTTTCCTTTAATTTATCTTTGGTTGCACCTGTAACTTTTCCTACACCTGTAACATCATCTGACTCATTTGTATTCAACTTTAACTCGTTCCCAGACAATTCATCCGCAGGATCAACAATATTCTTTTTCTTTTGCTCATCAATTTCCTTGCGACGTTTATCTTCTTGTAACGAAACCGATTTTTTCTCTTTTGCCTTTTTATAATTTTCTATTTCAGTCAAAAGTTTCTTTAAGTCTGTTTCGGTTGTCAAACGTCCTTTTGATTTTCCTTTTAAGTATTCTACTTCTTTTTGCGTAATATTATTTGAAGGCGTATATTTTGTCGAAGCTATCATGTCCCAAGGTAATGCACTTGGTTGAGAACTTTCGCCAAATTCAGAAGCACTGAACGTTGACGGTAATTCGATGTCAGGAGTTACGCCTTTGTGTTGCGTACTGCTTCCCGTGATGCGATAGAATTTCTCCATCGTAATTTTCAATTGACCAACACCTTCTGGCTCACCTTTCAGAAAACGTTCTAAATCAATTAAACTCTGAACTGTTCCTTTTCCATACGTTTGTTCCCCAATAATTAAACCACGTTTATAGTCTTGAATCGCACCCGCAAAAATCTCAGAAGCTGAGGCAGAAAAACGATTTACTAATACAGAAACTGGTCCATCATAAGTAACAGAGGGGTCACGGTCATATTCAGCCGATATTTCACCGTCAGATTGTTTCCGTTGAACCACGGGACCTTGCGGAATAAATAAACCAGTTAAATTTACCGCTTCTGTTAAAGAACCACCACCATTATTACGTAAATCAACGATTACACCATCAACTTTTTCCGCTTTCAATTCATTCAAATAACGTTTTACATCAGCAGTTGTGCTTTTATAACCTTGTTCCCCGCTTTTTGCACCTTCGAAATCACGGTAGAAAAGTGGAATGGTAATCAGACCATATTTATAATCTTTTCCATCTCTACTAAAATTCAAAATTTCTTTTTTAGCCGTCCCTTCTTCTAATTTGATTTTCTCACGAACCAAACGCACTTCCTTTGGAACAGTACCAATTGGAGCATCAGAAGATAAAATTTTCAAACGAACCACCGTGTTTTTTGGTCCTTTTATCAATTTAACCGCATCATCCGTGAACCAACCCACAATATCTTGATATGGCTTGTCATCTCCTTGTGCAACCGCAACAATTCTATCTTTTGGATTTAATTGCTTGCTTCTAAACGCTGGACCGCCTACGATTAAATCCACTATTTGAACATAATCACCCTCATTCCTCAAAGTTGCCCCAATTCCTTCAAATGATTGCGACATCTCCTGATTAAAAGTTGAGGCAGTTTTTGGAATAAAATAAGTAGTATGAGGGTCCACACTCTCAGTAAACGAATTCATGAATTGTTGAAAAACATCCTCACTTTTCGTTTTATCAAAATATTTTTCAGTACGTTTGTAACGTTCGGTCAAGTCTTTCTTTGCTAATGAATCTACTTTACCACTGATTTTCCAATCCAATAAAGTGCTTTTGATAGCTTTTCTCCAAATATCGTCTAAATCCGCCGATGATTTTACCCAAGTAGCTTTTTCACGATCAGGCGTGTAAGTTTCATCAACTTTAAAATCCATTGGTTTATTCAAAATAGAAGTCACAAAGGCGAAACGTTCTTTGGCTCTTTTTCTATAAACATTATAGATTTGATAGGCCGCAGTTAGATCCCCTGCTTTCAATTGGTCATCCAATTCATAACGAAATTTATCAAAACCTTCAATATCCTGAGTCGTAAAGTTCATTTTATTAAAGTCTAATTCCTTGATATAATTATCCAGAATTTTAGAAGATAATGAATCATTCAGAGGTACTTTACGAAAATGATAGCTACCCAATATTTCAGTAACCATACTTTCAACCTTTTTCTGCGTAGCCGTTGGCTGTAAATCATCTGGTGCAAAATTATAAGCAACTGTCTGATTTTCAGAGGTGTGCGAAAAGGATTTTAGACCAAAAAACGCTAATAGCGAAATTGGCAAAACTAAAAATAGGTATTTCGTCATTTTATTTTTCATTTTATTGAAGTTATTAAGTTTAACAGTTAAAAAGTTAAAGAGTTGTACTTGAATATTTCAACTGTTTAACCATTTAACTATCTAACTTAATAACTATTTCTCGATTCCTAATAACTCTACTTCAAATACAAGGGCAGAATACGGTTTAATCGTTGGTCCGCTACCTCTTGAACCATAAGCCAAAGCTTGTGGAATAAATAGTTTCCATTTTGAACCAACGGGCATCAATTGCAAGGCTTCAATCCAACCAGGAATTACGCCTGTAACTGGAAAAGTAATCGGTTCACCTCGTTGAACAGAACTATCGAAAACCGTTCCATCAATTAACGTTCCGTGATAATGCGTTTTTACTTTATCCGTTGAGGCAGGTTTTGGACCATCTCCAGCTTTCATGATTTGGTATTGCAGTCCACTTGGTAACGTTACGATACCTTCTTTGGTTTTATTTTCAGCAATAAATTTTTCTCCCGCCAAACGATTTGGTTCAAATGCTTTTGCCTGTTCTTTTTGCATATACTTCTGAATCAAAGTATTAGCTTGCATATCAGTAATTGGCGTTTTCTCACCTTTCATTACTTCATTAAAACCTTTTTGCAATAAATCAGCGTTAATTTCAATGTTTTGAGATTTAAAATTTTGAGCTACCAAAACGCCCAAGCCATAGCTGGCAGAGTCTTTTAACGTTGTTAAATTCATTCCAGTACTTAAAACTTCTGGAACTGAAACCGTTACTGATTTAGTAGTCTTTGTTGATTTTCTATTAGCGGAAGATTTTTTGTTTTGTGCGTTTACAAAAAAAGGAGTTAAGGCGATGCCTGTGCAAAGTAAAAGATTTTTTAATTTCATTTTTAATGTTGAATAATGATGAGATAATAACGTTTATCTATTTTGACAAACTCATTTTAAAGATAACAACGAATGTTGAGCTAACAAAATTATTAGGGTGAATGGTTTTTTAGTAAATAAAAAAGCGGTCTTACAAGCAAATGTAAGACCGCTTTAATGAAGGAATTTGATTATTTAACTACATTGACTCTGTAAAAAAATGGGGAACTATAAAATGCTCCACCCGTAATGTTTAAGCCAGTATTTGTAGCTGTGAAAGTTTTACCGTCCGTAAGTTTCATAGTTCCAGTAATTTCAAAACGATCGCCGTCAATAACATCAACCAAAGCTGCTTTTGAAGCAGTTATTGTCTCATTAGCGGTGACCGTAATGGTTGCTCTTGGATAACCAGTGGTTGGATCTTTCGTAAAAGCAGATGCAGGTATTGATTTCAATACTTGAACAGTACCTGTCTTATTTCCATTCGCTGGTGTTAAATCAACAAACCTTACGGATAAATCATAACTTGCAAATGCAGCACCTTTGTTGGGTGTTACAGCCTCAGCAAGAAATTCCATTTTCGCTCCAGCAAGATTTGCCAAGCTATAATTAAATGAATTTGCTAATACAGGAAAAGGTGAAACCGTCCGAACATACCCACCATTTTCAAGGGCATCCAAATCGATTCGATCCACCATCTCGGTTTTACAAGCCAAAGCCATCAGCCCGCAAACCGTTAACATTGAATATTTTATTATATTTTTCATCTGATAATATTTTAAATAAAAATCAATTATTACTTCACTAATCCAGCAGGATTATTATCCCAAAATACTGGACTCGTCATATTAGTCTTTTGCTTTGCGTTAGAATTTCTTGTTACAAAAGACAATGGATAATAGTATGAGCGTACAAATGGACCGGGGTTTGGATCCAATGCGGGCTGTTGATTGCGTGGCATTCCAGTTCGACGATATAAATTATATGACTCAATTCCGTTTCCATATAAAGCATACCAGTATTCCGTAGCAATAATGTTCATTTTATCAGCATCAGTTCTGGTCGTTGCATAAGCATCAAGGGCAACTTTAACGTAGTTATCAACTTCCGTAGCCCAAACAATTCTGTTAGCGGTTTCGTAAGTAGAAATTTTACCGCTTTCAGCCGACCCCATAACAAAAGTGCGAACGTCTGCCATTGATTTGCGGATCGCTGATTCTAACAATGCTCTTGCGTCACCCGTTGTTCCTAATGTCAAAGCCGATTCAGCAAGCATAAAATCAGTAAACGAAGACATAATAATTGGGTGAACTCCTGCACCTGCGGCACCTGTTACTAAGGCAACTGGTCTGCCATTGTCATTGTCGTAATTTCCACCCGCTGGATAAAGTCCCCAAGCAGTTCTTCTTAATCCATCGGGAGGAATTCCCTCATTACTTAGGTGGTCACGTCCCCAATAGCCCGCAGTTGATGGCAAGCAAAAGTAGTCAGTTGCCGAATAATGATTTGGTTTTGGATTAGTAACACAACGGATTTCGTTTACGTCTCTGGAATTTACGATTGTCTGGCGATAAAAATACATACGAATGCGTGGGTCTTTTCTATCAAACATTCCACCCATGTAAGCGTTTGATTGATAATCTCCGCCACCTGTTGGTGAATATTGATCTCTGTATCTCGGGTGACGATTGTCTGGATTTACTTGGTTTGTTCCGTATCTAAAAGCAAAACTTTGTGCATTTGTTGAAATTAATTTTCCTCCTGTAATCAAAGCATTTATGCCAGTTCTTGAGCCAGCCGCATCAATCAATTTACGATTCAAAAGCATTTTCAATTTTATCGTATTGGCAGCACGAATCCAACCATCCACGCTTCCTCCGTAGTAAAGGTCAATTGCTAAGCCAGCTTTTGATTTTGCGTTCAAATTTTCAATGGCTTTATCAAGATCAGCAATGGCTGATGTATATATGGATGCTCCACCGTCAACTTTTGGGTTAAAATTTGAAGGATTTAAAGCTTCTGTTAATGGAACATCTCCAAAAGCATCCACTAAATTTGCCAAAATAGAGGCACGAATTATTCTGGCTACTCCTGCGTGAACAAAGAATTCGCTCTTTTCTGCTAAGGGAATAATTGTTTTTACGTCATTCAGAATACCTGCATAAGCATTAGACCATGCACCATCAAGACCTCCTGGATTTATAGCATTGTCATAAATGGCAGCCCCTGCGTTTAACATACGGGTCAATCTCATCCCTGGGTCGCTCATTTGATTGAAGTGTCCTGCATAACTTACTTGGATCTGACTTGCCAAATAGTTAATGTCTGTATTGCTAACTGTTACAGCGTTTGGGTTGTCTAATAAATCAAGTTTACAAGAACTAACCGAAACCGTAAACAAAGCCAATAATATGATTTTTATTTTCTTTATCATTTCAATTTGTGATTTATGATTTATAAATATTTGGTTTGGCATATATAAAAATATTCTAAAACCACACATTTAGAATGTTAATTTGAGGGTACCTCCAATTCTTCTTGAGCTTGGTCCAGTTAATAATTCAAAACCAAGACCATTACCGACACCTAATCCAAGGTTATCCGTATCTAAATTAACACCATTTGGAATATTCAATGCTTTGTACCATAAGTTGTTTCCTGATAATGTGAAACTTGCACCTTTGATACCTAATTTACCTAAAAATGTTTTAGGAAGACTGTAAGACAATGAAACTTCTTGTAAACGAACGGTCGAACCATCAAATATACGTCCCTCATCCCCGAAGAAATAAACGTTGTTAAAATTGATATCTGATCCTGTAACTTGGATGTCGTTTGGTTTTCCATCAGCTTTTATTCCTGGGAAAATAAAAGTTTGAGCTCTGTCATATCCAGTTTCAGAACCCGATTCAACAGTAAGCCCACGACCCAATAATGCTCCCGCAGTTGAAGAGTATAATGCTCCACCATGGCGATAGGTTACCATCACATTTAATGATAGGCCTTTGTAATTGAAAGTATTAATCATACTTGAATTGAAGGCAGGATTAGGGTCGCCTAATTCGATTGGTGAAGTTGTTTGTTGTAAATTTCCACCTGCGTCAATTAAAAACTGTCCTTGGTCATTGCGTCTATATCCCGTGCCTTTTATCATATTGAATGGTCTGCCAACGACAGCATAGTTGCCAAGTGCTGAACCGAAGCCAGTTACTTGTACTTCTTGTAATGTACCACCCAAATCTAAAACCGTTGGCGTATTCCGTGAATAAGTCAAGGCAACATCCCAAGAAAAAGAACCTTTCGTGATTGGTGTTCCATTCAAACTAACTTCAATACCTTCGTTTCTGATTTTACCAATGTTGGTTGTAGTGGAAGTAAAACCCGTTGCAGCGTCTAAGGGTGCTCTTGTAATCAAATTACGGGTATCACGACGATAGAAGGTAACGTCGAAACCGATTTTGCTGTTGAACATTTTTCCTTCAAATCCAAATTCAGTTTCGGTGTGAAGTTCTGGTTTCAAGTTTGGATTCCCCAACGTATTATCAACAGAATGCGTTTGAATGGCAGTTGAAGTGAGCCATCCTCTTGCATTTTGGTTTAAGATATTACGAGTTTGGTAAGGATTTGGAAAACCCGCTGATGTTCCAATCCCAACTCTTAACTTTAAATAATTAAGGGTTTTTGAATTGAATCCTTTGAAAGCAGAAGTTGGAACAAATGACAAACTTCCCGAAGGATAGAATATCTGACGGTTTTCAGCCTCAACAGTTGATGTCCAATCGTTTCTTCCTGCAAAATTTGCAAATAAAAAGTTATCATAATCAGCCGTTACTTCACCAAATACTCCCATTCGAGTTTGCTCAATGGTCTGATTAAAAGCAACGTTATCAATAAAGTTAGTGTGACGGAACAAACCACGAGCCAACATATTTTGACTGTTTACATTAACTTGTGAAAGTTGGTCATTACGCATATTCCCTCCTAATTTACCCGCCAAAGTAAATTTCTCAGATAAAGATTTTGTGTATGATAGGATCAAAGTGTTATCTACAATCGTATTTTTTGAATTAAGGGTATTGTATAGTCCGTTAACAAATACAGTCCCACCTTTATTAAGTTGGAATTCTTGAGTATCATCGTAAGTATCTAATCCAACTTTGTAAATTGCTGAGAACTCTTTTGAAATCTCCCAATTAAACGATGTAGCAGAAAAGAAACGATTCACAATTCCCGTCGTTTTGTAATTATTCAAGATCCATCGTGGATTTGGAATATCGTTTCCACTTCTAAAATACACTGAGCCTCCATCCACTGGATTTTCAGAGGGCCAGTTTGTTAAATCAACTTGACGGGGTGTGTACATCACGTTTGCCAACACCGAAGGAAAATCATTAGCATTATTTCCTTGTCCAGAACTTAAAGGAGGTGAGTTTTGATCGGTATTTGAAAAACTGAACGATGTATTAACCATCAATTTTTTTGAAAGTTGAGCGTTTATTCCTAATCCCAAATTCAATCTTCTTAATCCATTGTTTTCAATGTATCCTTGTTCGTTGTTATATCCCGCTGACACGTTATAACTGACTTTCTCTCCACCACCCGAAATGTTCATTGAAGTATTTGAAATCAAACCCGCTCTGAAAAAATCACTGACGTTATTAGGATAAAATTGCATGGTGTATGGACTCACCGAAGCAACATAATCAGCCATTGCAGCTCTTGTGTTAAGGGTTGTTAGGAATGCATAAGGGTGCGTTGTGAGGGCTGCATTGGTATTCTGTGAAGGATACGCTTTTGCTTCGTTTAATGAAGGTCCCCAGTTACTGAAAAAATATCCCAAATTCTGTTGAAATCCCCCAACGTATGAATTTTGGTATTTTGGTAAATGAACGGTGTTCGTAAAAAGCGATTGAGTTACAGCGTATTCTGTTTTGCGAGCTTTTTTGCTACCGTTTTTTGTTGTTACTAAAATTACACCGTTACGACCTTGATCACCGTAAGTAACAGTTGCAGCTAACCCTTTTAATACAGTAATATTCTCAATATTATTTGGATCAATATCTAAAAAACGACTTGAAGATGATTGTCCTCCACCCGTGAATCCTGCACTTGATCCATCTGGATTCAAACGAGAATTCGTATTTGAATTAAACGGAACACCATCCACCACAAAGAGGGGTTGAACAGAGCCTGTAATTGAAGAATAACCACGAATGGTAATGTTCGTTCCCGTTCCAGAAACCCCAGATGTTGAGGTTACGTTAACTCCCGCAATCTTTCCTTGCAAAACACGTCCAACATCTGCTTGTGGGCGATCTTCGATGTTCTTTTTGTCTAAAGATGTTACAGAATAACCCAAAGCACGTTTGTCACGAACAATTCCTTGAGCAGTTACCACAACTTCTGATAGTTGTTGAACATCACTTGCTAAGACTACATCAATTTTTGCTTGTTTTCCAATTACAACTTCTTTTGAGGCAAAACCAACGAAAGTAAACTTCAATGTGCCTCCTGTTGAAGTTACTGGGAGTGAATAATTACCTAATGCATCGGTAGTTGTTCCTTTTGTGGAACCCTTAACTTGCACCGAAACTCCTGGAAGACCAGAGCCGTCCTCGGCTGTGGTTACTTTACCTATCACAGTTCTATCTTGTGCGAATACATTCACACAAAAAGAAAAAGCAACAAGAAAAGTCATGAGTAATTGTTTCTTCATGTACTAATTTTAGTTAAAGTTGAAAATTAATTGGAAAATAATATTAGTGTTACGTAAAATTATAAAATTTGTATTAAACAAACAATATATTTATTTTGAAATTTCGCTAAATAACGGGGTTTTATAGACAGATTTAATAAATTCTCAGTATTTTATTTTGATATATTCCTCTTTGAAAGAAGAAGTATAAATTAATTATGACAGTATTTTATATTAATTAAGTATTAATTACCAAAGATTGTTCTTAAATATGTGTGTAAATAGGGAAATTTTAATCATTATCATTTTTAAAATGAAAGTTGATTGAGTTAAGTTAAAATAACTTTTTTTCTACAATAAGTTTTAGTATTTTTATTAATAAAAATTGTACTTTTTTTATATTTAACATACGAACATTATGCTAAATACTAATCGTTATAAAAAATAAAGGAGCAATTCATTGCTGAATTACTCCTTTATAAAATGAACTAAATTTGGTTATTGGTAACCTTCGTTTTGTATTAGATTTTTATTGGCATCAATCTCTCTCAATGGAATTGGGAAAATTAATTTAGGGGAATTAAAAGCCCAAGTTCTTGTTCCATTTCCATCTTTTTTAGAAATGGTTTGCTTGTTTCTTTTAATGTCATGAATCCAATGACCTTCAAAAGCTAATTCCAAACGTCTCTCTTTAAGAATTGAAGCCACATCAATCGTTGCTAAAGGTTTTGCATTAGCTCTGGTTCTTAAACGATTAATATCTTGTAATGGAGTTGCCCCCACTGGCGTTCCACCCGCTCTAAAATTTCCTTCTGCACGAGTCAGATACATTTCTGACAAACGAATTAATGAAATATTTCCAATTCTGTTTGCCCATTTCGCCGTGTAAATATCACCTGCTTCATAGAAAAAACCACCTCTTTCGTCGGTTGATTCATAGAAACCAAGGTGTTGGTCATTCACAATAATATCTCCACGACCTTTATTGGATGATGATGCAAAGAAAGTGTTTAGCTCATTTACAAAATCTTGGTCAGTTCCTTGAGTAGCAAAAACATCTTCTGTTGAGTTTGTTTTGTTATTAAAAGCTTCCCCAAATGTAGAAGTTAAACTATAATTACCCGACATAATTACTCTGTGAGCTGCTTGCCGAGCATCAGCATATTTTCCTTGCATTAAATATACTCTTGATAAAAGTGCCGCAGCAGTAAATTTAGTGGCGAAAAAGCCATTTTTTGCAGGCAATAGTGTCTCAGCACTTGTTAAATCAGCGATAACTGCTTGATAAACCTCCTCAACAGTATTACGTTTTACAAAACTTGCATCGGTAATTTTTGAAGTTGGAGTTGTAATGACAGGTACACCTAAGTTTGAAGTTGCTGAACCATCAAGATAAGTTCTTGCATATTGTCTTACCAGTTCAAAGTGCATCCAAGCTCTAATTAATTTTGCTTCTCCTTCTACTTTGCCCTTTTTTGCAGCAGTTACAACACCCAAATTTGCCAAAACGGTATTCGCAATGTTTACAGTACGGTAGCCATCTAACCATGTTACCTCAGCTTGGTTATTATCTTTCAGCATATTTTTTTCAAAGATTTCACCTGGGGCAACAAAAGTTCCTCCCCATTCGATGTCACCATTGTCAGCCATCAATTCAGCATCACGCTGAAGGTTTCCACCTAATAAATCGCCATCAGTCATTGAGTCGTAGCCACCTGTCAAAAGTGCTTCTACGTCCGAAGAAGTCTGTACCGCTGTTATTGCATCTACATCATCAACGGGTTTTACATCTAATTTACCAGCACAACCTATCAGTATTACACTGAAAGCTACTGAAAGAATGTATTTGTTGTATATTTTCATTTTATAAATTGTCATTTTGTAATTAATTGATTTTGCAACTAATTTGATTAAAAACCAAGATTTAAACCAAAAGTGATTGTTTTAGGTTGTGGAGCAGAATAAAAATCATTTCCTGCGGCTACGCCACCTAAATAGTCCGTATTTACTTCTGGATCCCAACCTGTATATTTTGTGAAGGTCAACAAGTTATTGGCTGTGGCATACACTCTTAATTTTGACATTTTCAATTTATCTGTGATTGATTTTGGCAAATTATAGCCTAATGTAATTGTTTTTAAACGAGTGTAACTTCCTGATTCTAAATATCTTGAAGATTCAGCCGTTCCATTTCCTCCAACATAACGAGCTTGTGGGATATTGGTAATATCGCCTTTCTTTTGCCAACGATTCATTTGGTCAAGAGTTTGATTATCATAAAAATCTCCATTGGCTGACATGAATTTTCCTGCTCCATTATAAACATCATTACCATAAACGCCTTGTAAGGTGATGCTTAAATCAATTCCTTTGTAAGAAAAATCGTTGGTTATACCCCCAATCCAAGTTGGATTAGGATTTCCAATTACTACGTTTTCAGAAATATTTACATCTTTTGTCGTTGTTCTGTCAACTGAGCCGTCCGCTTTTTTGGTATTTTTAAAATAGATTGCATCCCCATTATCTGGATTAACGCCTGCATATTCTGGTCCAAAGAAAACACCTATTGGTTGTCCTTCAACTGCACGGTTCAAGAATCCCCCTGTAATAACCTGTCCTTGTAGATTTAGAATTTTGTTTGCGTTGGTTGCTGCATTCAAGGAAGCTCTCCAAGTCAAATCTCCAAACTTGTTATCCGTTCTTAAAACAAATTCAAAACCTTTGTTTTCTAATTCCCCCACGTTTTTCAATTGTCTTCTAAATCCACTTGTTCCTGGAACATTTACGTCTAACAATAAATCAGACGTATTTTTTGTGTAATAATCAATTTCTGCAGAAACTCTATTATTAAACAATCCAATTTCAATACCAATGTCTGTTTGCAACGTTTTCTCCCATTTCAAATCTTGATTTTCTAATTGGAAAGGACGTTGTCCAGGTGTTCCAGCGTAACCAGCAGGGTCACCATCAGCATTTTGAGCAGAATATAACCCCAAACTTCCAAAGTTTGCAATTTCCGCATTACCTGTAAGTCCATAACTACCACGAACTTTCAAAAGACTAATAGTTGGATTATTTTTCAAGAAACCTTCCTCTGAAAGAATCCAACCTGCTGAAACAGAAGGAAAGAAACCGTAACGATTGTTTGCACCAAATCTTGAAGAACCATCAACTCGACCACTCAATCCAAATAAATACTTTTCTCCAAATTTGTAGTTCAATCTTGAAAAATACGACAAGAAAGTAAATGCTCTTTCAAAAGAATTTGCTTCTGCTTTTGTAGCTGCTGCGGCTATTGTTCTGTAGGCATCACTTGGATGATTTCTACCAATAGCATCAATTGAAGTTCTTTTCGATTGTTGATAACTC
>JAYVRF010000203.1:0-13999 GCA_043756925.1 Arcicella sp.
GAATACCAACGTTTGGATGAGGTGAAAGCAGCGGGCGTTAGTTTGATTTTACCAATTAATTATCCCATTACGCCCGACGTAGAAGACCCATTTGATGAAAAAATTGTTTCTCTTTCTGAAATGAAACATTGGGAAATGGCTCCTGGTAATGCGGGAATTTTATCGAAAGCGGGAATCAATTTTGCCTTAACGACTTCTAATCTGAAATCTAAATCAGATTTTATGGCAAATCTTAGAAAAGCCATCGAAAACGGTTTGGACGAAAAAACGGCTTTGGCTGCTTTGACTTCAACGCCCGCTTCGATGATGAAAGTTGAGAATTTGGTGGGTTCACTAAAAACTGGAATGTTAGCCAATTTTTTGATTACATCGGATAATATTTTCAAAGACGGTAACGTGATTTACGAAAATTGGATAAAAGGAAAGCGTTACGTTTTGTCGGATATGAACGTAAAAGATGTTCGAGGAAACTACGATTTGACGATAAATGATAATGCTAAATTGAAATTAAACGTAACTGGAAAAGCCGATAAGCCTGAATATCAGATAGTTGTAACTGACTCTATAAAAGTTACGCCAAAGGTTACTCGCACGGGAGATATGCTCACGATTTTGTATAAATTGGATGCCAAAAAAGATAAAGGTGATTCACGAGTTGCGGCTTATTATGATGGTAAAAACATCGTAGGACAAGGAATTGCCGTTGATGGGAAACCAATTTCATTCGTAGCAACTTTTAAAGAAGCGATGAAAGAAACGCCAGCCAAGCCTGATACTGCCAAAAAAGCGAAGGTTGAAATGGGTAAATTGGTTTATCCGTTCAATGGTTATGGAAGCGAAACGAAGCCACAATCCGAAGCTATTTTAGTAAAAAATGCAACGGTTTGGACGAATGAAGCGGCGGGAGTCGTTCAAAATTCTGACGTACTGATTCAAAATGGAAAAATTGCTCAATTCGGCAAGAACCTTTCATCGGTTGGTGCAAAAGTAATTGATGGAACGGGTAAACATTTAACTAATGGAATTTTTGATGAACATTCGCACATTGCTTTGCTTGCCGTGAATGAAGGTTCACAATCGGTAACGGCAGAGGTTAGAATGGAGGATGTAATTAATTCGGAAGATGTGAATATTTACCGCCAATTAGCGGGTGGCGTTACTTCTTCGCAATTATTACATGGTTCAGCAAACTGTATTGGTGGACAGTCCGCTATTATTAAATTGAAATGGGGTGAAGCACCAGATGCTTTGAGAATTCCAAATATGGACGGTTTTATCAAATTTGCTTTAGGTGAAAACGTAAAACAAGCCAATTGGGGCGATCGTGCCAGAGTGCGTTTTCCACAGACACGCATGGGGGTTGAGCAAATCATGATTGATGCTTTTTTGAGAGCAAAAGAATATGAAAAAGCGATGAAAAATGTAGGCGGATTGCTCGTAAAACGTGATTTAGAGTTAGATGCTTTAGTAGAGATTTTGAATAAAAAACGTTTCATTACGTGCCATTCTTACGTACAATCTGAAATTAATATGTTGATGAAGGTAGCTGATTCATTGGGCTTCAAAATTAATACTTTCACGCACATTTTGGAAGGTTATAAAGTGGCTGATAAAATGAAAGCACACGGGGCAAATGCTTCAACTTTCTCGGATTGGTGGGCGTATAAAATGGAGGTAAAAGAAGCAATTCCGTTCAATGCAGCTTTAATGACAAAGGTTGGCGTGAATACTTCAATCAACTCTGATGATGCAGAAATGGCTCGTCGTTTGAATCAAGAAGCGGCAAAAACGGTGATGTACGGCGGAATGACAGAGGAAGGAGCATGGAAAATGGTAACGCTAAATCCCGCTAAAATGATGCACTTGGACAATCGTTTGGGAAGTATTAAAGTGGGTAAAGATGCCGACGTTGTGCTTTGGAATAATAACCCACTATCAGTTTACGCAAAACCTGAAAAAGTAATTATTGATGGGGCAGTTTATTTTGATTTGGAGAAAGATAAATTACTAAGAACAAATATTGCTTCTGAACGTAATCGTTTGATTCAAAAAATGTTAGCTTCGAAAGCGAGTGGAAATCCAACGGCAAAACCAGAAATGAAAAAGCCAAAACAAATGCACTGTGATTCAGAAGGGGACATTTATTCGGAAGAAACGCATTCAGTTCATAATGATTAACCATAAAATTTAGATTTGTACTGAAATATTCATAGCATGACTTTGAGTCAAGCCATGAATTACCAAAACAGAGAATTACTTTTCTTAGTGCCTTTGCGGCTAAATAATTTACATAAAAATGAAAAACATAAAATACATATATCTTCTTGTATTCCTACTATTCACGAATGCAATTTTCGCCCAAAATCAAGCGGCAGGAAGTCCACAAATAAAGGCAATTGCACTCACGGGTGCAACCATTCACACTGCTACAGGGCAAGTGATTGATAATGGTGTAATCGTTTTCAATAAAGGAATTATCACGGCTGTCGGTGGAGTTGGAACGGCTTACGATAAAGCCAATACTGAAACCATTGATTTGAAAGGTAAAAGTATTTATCCAGGATTAATTTCACCCGCAAACGAATTAGGATTAACTGAAATTGATGCCGTCCGTTCGACAAATGACATGGCAGAAGTTGGCGGAATTAATCCTCACGTAAGAGCTTTGATTGCTTACAACACTGATTCTGAGTTGATTCCTACCGTTAGAAGTAATGGAATTTTAATTACTCAAGCAACACCGCAGGGTGAAATTGTGGCGGGAACGTCGTCAATTATGCAAATGGACGGCTGGAATTGGGAAGATGCGGCATTGAAAAAAGATGATGGAATTCACATTAATTGGGTAGGATATTTCAAGCGTGATTTTGATTTCAATACGTTTACCGTTAGCACAAAAAAGAACGATAAAAGAGATGAAACTTTGCGAGAAGTTGATAAAACTTTCAATGATGCGATTGCTTACATACAAGCAAAACCTGCCGTTATAAACGTGAAAATGGAAGCTATGCGTGGACTTTTCGACGGTTCAAAAATTCTTTATATTAGTGCTGATTATGGAAAAGAAATCATTGAGGCAATTCAGTTTGCAAAGTCAAAAGGCGTAAAGAAAATAGTGATCACTGGGGGAGAAGAATCTTTACTGGCGGCTGATTTTTTGAAGGAAAATAACATTCCAGTAATCTTAAATGCAACGCATCGTTTACCAAATTCTGCGGATGATGATACTGATATTTCTTACAAATTACCTTATCTGTTGGCTCAAAAAGGCATTTTAGTAGGTTTGGGATATATCGGATTAAATTGGAGAACTCGTAATTTGCCTTTCTTAGCGGGAACGGTTGCGGGTCATGGTATGGACAAAGAAGAGGCTCTGAAACTGATTACTGCTAACAATGCCAAAATCTTAGGAATAGACAAAATGGTGGGTACTTTAGAAGTAGGAAAACACGCTACTTTAATTGTTTCGGCGGGTGATGTTTTGGATATGAGAACTGCCAAAGTTGAACACGCTTTCATTCAAGGTCGTAAAGTTGATTTGGACGATAAACAGAAACGACTTTACCGTAAATATTCTGAAAAATACGGCACTAAGTAATTAATAAATATGTAGACCACAGATTTGGCGGATGCTATTGATTTATAAGGGGTCGCACAGATAAATTTTTTAAACTCCATCTGTGCGACCCAGTGTAAATCTGTCCAATCTGTTAAATCTGTGGTCTAATTTTTTTTCGACAATTTATCGTAAACATTCTTATCCAAGAGGTGTTAGTATTCATATCAATTGTCCAAAAACTTTGAAAGAAAATTCGATAAATATTGTCTGGTTCAAACGTGATTTACGCCTCCGTGACCATGCCCCACTTCATGACGCACTCGCAGAAGGGTTGCCAGTCATGTTACTCTACGTTTTTGAACCATCTGTTTGGAATGATTCTCATTATTCTGCTCGTCATTGGCGATTTGTCAATGAATCTTTGGCTGATTTAAACCAGCAATTAAGAGAACTTTGCCCTGTGGAAAAACCTCCACAATTCACCATTCTTTTCGGAGAAATGATTGAAATTATTCCTCAAATTCACCAACAAATTGGTATAAACAAAATCTTTTCATACGAAGAAACAGGAATCAAAGTAACTTACGACCGTGATAAAATATTATCACAATATGTAAAAGAAAATGGCATACAATGTCCTGAATATCAGACTAATGGAATTGTGAGAGGGAAGCCGAATCGAACAGATTGGGTAAAAGATTGGCACGTTTTTATGTCGAAATCAATCGTAAATGTATCCCTTGAGTTGTTGCAAAATTTAGTGATTACCGATGAGAATTTAATCATATTCCAAAACAAGGATATGATTACGAATTTACCTTTTGGGAAATCTGATAACACTTCTCTGTTCCAAAAAGGTGGCGAAGTTTTAGCCTACAAATACATGAAAAGTTTTATGGAAGATAGAGCCATAAATTATTCAAAATTTATCTCAAAACCACTCGAAAGTCGTAAAGGATGCAGTCGTTTATCGCCCTATATTGCTTGGGGGAATTTATCAATCCGACAAGTCTATCAAACGTCTTTGGAAGCGGCAAAAAAGAACCCTTATTTTAAACGTCCGTTGGTAAACTTTGGGTCAAGATTACGTTGGCATTGCCATTTTATTCAGAAATTCGAGAACGAAGAATCAATGGAATTTGAAAATGTTAATCGGGGCTACGATACCATGCAAATCTCTGAAAATCAAGCACATTTAGAGGCTTGGAAGGAAGGAAGAACTGGTTATCCACTCGTGGATGCCTGTATGAGATGTTTGCAAAGTACGGGTTATATGAATTTCCGAATGCGGGCAATGATGGTGTCGTTTTTGACTCATCAATTAATGCGCCATTGGAAGGACGGAGCTATTCATTTAGCCCAACTTTTCTTGGATTTTGAGCCTGGCATTCATTACCCACAATTTCAAATGCAAGCGGGTGTGACGGGCATCAATACCGTAAGAATTTATAATCCCGTAAAACAATCGCAGGAACACGACCCACAAGGCGTTTTCATTAAACAATGGATTCCAGAATTAAGGGATTGTCCAGAAATGTTCATTCACGAACCGTGGAAAATGACCTTGATGGAGCAAGAATTATATAATTTCAGATTGGGTGGTTTGGGTTATCCAACGCCAATTATTAATCTCGAAGAAAATACAAAATTAGCCAAAGACCGCATTTGGGGACATCGCAAAACAATGGAAGTGAAAGAAGGCAAGGAAAGAATTTTGAAGCGGTTGGTAATTCCGAGAAAAGAATTACCTACAAAAATAGAAAGTCGAACGAAAAAAGTGAAGGAATGAACCGCAAAGACGGGAGGACTAAAAAGAGGGGAATTTAGGTTTACACCGCAAAGATGGTAAGACGCAAGTTTTAGTAAAATTGCGTCTTACCGTCTTTACGATTAAACAAATTTTGCATTTCCCCGCCCTTGCGGTTAAAAACTAAATTAGTAAATCATCCGCCTTCACTCCTGCAATTCTCATTGCTTCATACTCAACTTCAACAATAAATTCAGTTTCATCATCGGTAAATTCTTCATTATCCCAATCCTTGAAAAACTGTTGGGTTTGTTCTTGAATGTTATCCACATTTTTGACCAGTCGTTTAATCAAAAAGTCCGTAAAACGATCAACTTCTTTTCGCATCTTAACGACCGACTCCGTTGGTGGAGGAACAACATCATAATCCTCCAAATCTTCAATCAGAAATTTTTCTTTGAGTTTATAGGCTTTTAATTGATTGATTCTCTCTTGATTAGTCATGGTTTTTCTACAAAGTTACGTAATTAATATAATACGTCTTGAAACACATTGAACCAAAAATTAACTCTTAGCGTATGTGGAAGATTTCAAGGATAATAATCATTTTGGCGTTGGGAAAGATAGTGGTTTAACCGCTTACATTGAATGTTTTAACGGAACATTGAGACAAAGATGTTCAAGATTAGTCAGAAAAGCTCTGAGTTTTCTAAATCATTAGAAAATCATATTGGGGCAATTAAATACTTCATCTGCGATTATAATCTCCAATTTAAAACATTATAATAAATGCACTACCAAATAAGGTATACCCAAGCCATTGATTTATAATTAATTTTGGGATTTTATGGTTATTTTAGCGAAAATAATTTCTTTTAGATGCGTTATTGCAGATAAAATATTACAATAAATAAACCCAAATCTTATGAAAAATACCTTTTATTTTTACCAATTCTATTTTACTCATGTGCAGGAAACAGCGAAATGGAACAACTAAAAAAAGAAAATGCCGCTTTGTCCGCACAGGTACAAGCCTTAAAATCAGGCAGTTCTGCAAAACCATTAAAGTACATTTTGAAAATAAGATTGAAACAAGCCAGTTTTACTTTGAATGTGAAAAAGCATATTCAAAATGCAGTTAATTCCGTTGATTTTGAGATTCCCGTTGATAAAGAGTTTTATGATTCTGTTTCAAAAGGAACTGAAATTATTGATGATTTCAGATTTGGTTCTTTAATTTTATCAGGAAGTTTTGGTGATTGGGAAATGACTGTGAAGGATAAGGAAATTCGAGAAAAGTAAAAAATAAATTTTGTTTTCCTTTGATTGATAAGTAATGTTTCTTCAATTATCAATGTCGTGGAGATTTTGAACTTCCATGACGTTATTTCAGTTGTAAATCATAAGTGAAATATAAAAACTACTTCCCCAATAAATTTCCAATCTGTTTCAACGTAATTTCTGCAACCTTCGCATTATAACTCAAATTATTCAAGCGATAACCCGAATTTTCAAAACTTTGTTGGGCAATGATAATATCCACGATTGTTGCATTGCCTAATTGAAATTTTTGTGTGATTAAATTAAGAAGTTTTTGAGCCAAAAGGTAATTTTGCTTTTCTGATTCAATTAATTTAATATTGCTCGTGTAGGCTTCCAAGGCTTTTGCGGCAGTGTTTTGAAAATTTTGGTCAATTATATCACGTTGAAGTCTGGCGTTTTGGGTATTTACTTTTGCTACTTGAACCTGCCTAACATTGGCTGTTCCATTATAAATTGGCATAATAACGCCTACTCCTAAAAATGGTCCATAGTTTTGATTTAAAAGCGTAAATCCTGCACTACTTTGATTGATTAAATAATTGAAACCCGTGTTCACAGTTACAGACGGAAATTTTCTTGCATTGGTTTCTCGTTCAATAATTTTATTAATATTTATCTGAATATCTGCCGCCAGTAAATCAGGATTTTTTTTCAAATTTACTTCAATTTTTTCCCAAGGAACTTCTACATCAACAATTATGGTATCTTTCACAAAAATCTCCGTTTTAGGACTCAGAACCATCGTCCGTAATAAATCATCCTTACTTTGCTCAATCATAATGTTTTGGGCTTGTAAGGCTTGGGTTTGATTATTTAAGTCCAATTGAGCTTGAAAATATTCTGAATCTCCTAATAAACCAACATTCCTACGAGCCTCAATCAATGCCAATCGTTGTTTTGAAACTTGAATAGATTGGTTCAAAGTTGTTTGAAAATTTTGTTGCTGAACAACTAAATAATATTTGAACATTACATCGGCAATGGCATTTTGAACCGTCGAATTTAATTGTTCTTGGCTCAAACGTTGCAATTCTTCTAACCGCTTTTTTGTTGCCAAAACACGCCCTCCGTTGTATAAAAGCATCGAAGCCGTTAAACCAGCATTGGAATTATTTGAAATTACTCCTGTTCGATTAATGGTGGTTCCATTTGTTAATTCTTGGTTCAAATCAGTAACTTGTCCGTTAGTATTTACTGTTCCTAAAACCGTTGGAAGTCCCCCCGCAACGCCAATATGATTGTTTATTTCAGTTATTCTCTCGTTATTCTTGAAAATCTGAATGTCTAAATTATTTTTCAAAGAAATATTAATGGCTTCACTCAGCGTAATTGGTTGTTGAGCAAAGCCTGAATTTAGTCCAATTAATAAAATCAAACTAAAATTCAGGGTTATGTATTTAGAAACTTTTTTCATTTTTTTGAGTATCATGGGATTGCATCCCGTGGTTTTTTCTATTATTCACGGGATGCAATCCCGTAATACTTAAACCTTCAAATGAGCCGCATCTTCCTCTTCCTCCTTCGATAATTTTGATTCTTCCGTCACATAATCTTTACTTGAAAAATAGGTATAAACCGCTGGAATGACCAGTAATGTTAAAATAAGTGAGAATAAAATTCCACCAACCACCACTGTTCCCAAAGGCACTCGACTGGTTGAAGCTGCTCCTAAACTCAGTGCAATTGGTAAAGCACCCAAAGAAGTTGCGAGGCTTGTCATTAAAATTGGGCGTAATCTCTGGGCGGATGCTTCCACAACGGCATCAAATCTTGAAAAGCCTTCTGCCCGTTTATGATTGGCAAATTCAACAATCAAAATTCCGTTTTTTGTTACCAAACCAATTAGCATAATCATTCCAATTTGTGAGAAAATATTAAGCGTTTGTCCAAAAAACCAAAGACTTCCCAATGCACCTGCCAAGGCCAAAGGAACCGTAATCATGATCGTAAAAGGGTCTTTGAAACTTTCAAATTGTGCTGCCAACAGTAGATAAATCAACGCCAAAGCCAATCCAAAAGCAAAGGCAATGTTTGAAGAACTTTCAGAATAATCTCTTGAAGGACCACTGAGGGCGGTTTGAAAGGTTTTATCAAGCACTTTGTTCCCAATTACTTGCATTGCCTTTACGCCATCCCCAATCGTTTTGCCCTCTGCCAACGATGCTGAAATGGTTGCTGCTTTCAAACGATTGAAGTGATAAAGCGACGGAGGATTACTACTTTCTTCCAATTTCACAACCGCACTCAAAGGAATCCTCTCCCCACGAGAGTTGGTTACGAAAAGATTATTTATATCAGTTGGTTGCGTTCGGTCTTGTCGCTCAACTTGGGCAATTACCTCATATTGACGACCATTCATTGTAAAATACGCTAAACGCCTTCCACTGAAAGCTCCTTGAACGGCACTCACAACGTCCTGAGTTGTTAATGCCAAATCCTTAATTTTAATCCTATCGAAGGTCATCAAAATTTCTGGCTTGTTAAATTTCAAGTTAACATCAACATTTTGAAAGGTTTTGTCGTTTCTTGCCGCTTCCAAAAACTTAGGAATGACATCCTTTATTTTAGTAAAATCAATGTTTTGGATAACAAACTGCACGGGCAAACTTCCCCTCGAGGCAAGTCCAACCGAAATCGTTTGTTCTTGAATGCCAAAAATACGGGCATTGTTGAATTTGCCCATTTTTTTGTTCAACATCTTGGTAATTTCATCTTGGGTTCTGATTCTGTTTTCAGGAGATGTTAATCCAATACGTGCAATAGATGAGTTTGTTCCACCAGTTCCCCCAAAAGCTGGAACTGCGTTAAACACAAATTCTTTTTCGGGAATTGAATCGTTCAAAAAGTTGGTAACTTGATCAGAAACTTGTTGCGTGTAAAGAAAACTTGAACCTTCAGGCGTGCTAATTGAGAACCGTACATTGCTTTTATCTTCCATCGGAGCTATCTCGCTCTGAAGATTCATTCCTGCAAAATAAATTAATAATCCACAAGCCAAAACGATAATCCAAGCAACCCATCGAACTCGCATAAAACCTTGTAAAATACGTTTGTAGCCACTTTCCATGCCCGTAAAGAAAGGTTCAGTTTTATCATAAAGCCATCCATTTCCCGCTTTTTTACGGGTTAAATAAACATTTAAAACAGGTGTAATGGTTAAAGAAACGAAAGCTGAAATTAAGACTGCACCTGCTACCACGATACCAAATTCACGGAATAATCTTCCCACAAAACCTTCTAAGAAAATTACAGGTAAAAAGACCACTGCCAATGTCAAAGAGGTTGAAATTACCGCAAAGAAAATCTCTTTACTTCCTTCCAAAGCGGCTTTCCGAATCGGCATTCCCTGTTCTAATTTTCGGAATATATTTTCTGTAACTACGATTCCATCATCAACAACTAAACCCGTTGCCAACACGATTCCTAAGAGTGTCAGAACGTTGATGGTAAATCCAAAAAGGTACATGATAAAAAATGTAGCAATCAGTGAAATTGGAATATCAATTAAAGGGCGAATGGCAATTAACCAATTCCTAAAAAAGAAGAATATTACCAAAACCACCAATCCAAACGAAATGAGAAGGGTTTCCTCTACTTCTTTCAAGGATTGGCGTACATTTTTTGTATTATCAATTAATAATTTAAACTGAATATCTGATTTATTTTCTTTCTGGATTTCAGCTAAACGTTTCGTGAATTCATCGGCAATTTTTATATAATTTGCACCTGGTTGAGGCACAACTGCCAAACCAACGGCATAAACACCATTAAATTTCCAACTTTGTTCTAAGTTTGCGGGTCCCAATTCAACGTTCGCAATATCCCCTAAACGAACAATTCCCGATACGCTTTCTCGAATAATTAAATCCCTAAATTGTTGTTCTGTCGTTAATCTTCCTAAAGCACGAATGGTCATTTCTGTATTACTTCCATAGATTTTACCCGCTGGTAATTCCACGTTTTCACGGGATAACGCCGTTTGAATATCGGTAAAAGAAACGGCGTAGGCATTCATGCGTTCGGGCTTCAACCATACTCGCATCGAATATCTTTTTTGACCTAAAATATTAACACTGCTCACGTCATTTATTGTCTGAAAACGCTGTTGAAGCACATTTTCAGCGTAATCACTTAATTCTAAAAGACTCTTGCTTCTACTTTGAATGGCTAATAAAAGAATAAAATCACTATTGGCATCGGCTTTTGAAACGACTGGCGGGGCATCAATATCTTGGGGTAAATTCCTAACAGCTTGGGCAACTTTATCACGAACATCACTGGCGGCTGCCTCCAAAGGAACGTTCAAATTGAATTCTACCGTGATGTTACTATTTCCTATGGTACTGGATGAAGTTATCGAGCGTATGCCAGGAATCCCGTTAATTTGTTTCTCGAGTGGTTCAGTAATTTGGTTCTCCATAATATCTGGATTTGCACCAGTATAGGAGGTTGAAACAGTAACGATGGGCGGGTCAATGGCAGGGTAGTCACGCACGGCAAGAAACGAAAAACCAACAATTCCAAACAGAATAATTAGGACATTCATCACCGTGGCAAATACGGGTCTTTTTAAGGATAATTCTGAAATATTCATTTGTTAGTTTCGGTATTTTTCATTATTTTTTATTTTAACGCAGGCTGGATTTTGAACCCGACCTACGTTAAAATCAATATAATTTACTTATAACTCAATTGCTCATTCGTTTTCACACTCCGAATTTTCACGGGTTTATCTGGACGTGCAAACAAAACACCATCCACAACAATAGTATCTCCAACTAAAATTCCCTTCGTAATTTCTACAAAACCTTCTTTTCTCACGCCCGTTTCGACAACCGCATAAGTAGCTTTTCCACCCTTTATAACCACTATTTTCTTGTTTTTATCATCTGGAATGATGGCATTTGTTGGAATTGTTATGCTACTTCTGGCAGAACCCGAATTGAAATAAACCTTCGCAAAAGTCCCTGGATTTGCGGTGCAATTGGATAAAGTTGCTCGAATTAATAAGTTGCGAGTAGTCTGATTTATCTGTGGTTCACGGGCAATAACCACCGCTTTACATCTCGAATTATTCTGACCCTCAACGGCAACTTCCACAACCGAACCCTTACGAATTACACCTGAATATTCTTCTGGAACGGTGAAATCAACCTTCAATTTATTGACTTGTTGCATCGTTGCCAGAATGGTTGCAGGCGTTATGTACGCCCCTTGACTCACTTGTCGCAAGCCAATCACGCCACTAAATGGTGCTCTCAAAATGGTTTTATCAATCAGAACTTTGGTATATTCTAAATCAGAATTTAAGGAATTGACTTCGTTTAAAGCAACATCATATTCCGCCTGACCAATGCCATTAATTGACAATAATTTGTTTAATCTTTGCTCAGTTTTTTGAGATAATTCAATCTGAACTTTCGTTTTATTGAGTTGTGCTTGGAGGTCTGAATCATTAATTCGAGCCAAAATTGTTCCTTTGGCAACGGTAGTTCCTTCGGGAATATTAAGATAGATGATTCTGCCGCTTACTTCGGGGTGAAGTTCAACAAACTCATTGGCAAGAACTGAACCGTTTGCTTCCGTAACAGAGCTAATCGCTTGATTTTGAGCAATTATTACATCAACAACAGCGGGTGGATCTGCCTTTTTACTCAAATCTTCTTTTTTCTTTTCCTTTCCACATCCAATAAAAAACAGAATTGAAAGTATCAAAAACAGTAAATTTATGTAAGTATTTTTCTTCATTTTCAGAGAGATAATTTTTTTATTAGTGAACCTGTTTAAACTTTTCGTTTTGTATGGAAAATGAAACTTTTTACAACAAAAGGAATAAGTTTAAACAAGTTAAGCGTTGATTATTAACAAAGATAGTTTGTCATTCAGAAAATTTCAAGTTGATAGACGCCTTAAAAAAATTATATTCGACTAATCATTACTTTGTGTCGATAAATTGGCATAAAACGCTCTATTTTATTCTATTAACATTATTTAAGTGTCATCATTTACAAGTATTTAATACTTAAATTCTTTGATTTGACATATATTTTATGTTTAGAAACAGGTGATTAATGAGGTTTAAAAATTATGCCATTAAACAAAAAGACGGCATCGCTCTGTGCAATACCGTCTTTGAAAAAATATAATTAAAGCCCTTAAATCTCAATCCCCGTTCCTTTCATAAATTTGGAAGATAATTTTGATTTACTGGTAATATATCGCAAACTCACCCCAACGTATGGAGTCGCTGGTAAACTTAAATTTGTGAGTGTTTCATTGGCTGAATTAAAAGTTTTCACCTGTCTGAAAGTTCCTAAACCGCCTTCAAGACCTAAATTAAATACATTTAAAAAGTTTGCATTTGCGGACAAAGAGAATCGAACTTGTTGATAATTTTGACGGCGAATTAATTTTTCAGTAGTTGTATATTCCTGAAAACCAGCACTATAACCATCATAAACCGAATTCAAATCCAAATGTAACCACGGACTGACTCTGTAAGAAACGCTTGCTCTAAAAGGTAAAATTCCCGAAATTTTCCAATCACTCCCTAATCCTTTCGTGAATCCCAAAATAGGAATGATTCTAAATTTTTGATTGTAAATTACTGCTGTTCCATAAAGGATTTGTGTCCTGATTCCCAAGATGCGCAAACGTGCCGCACCACCATAGAAATACGGTTGAGGATTAAAGAATGTCTCGTTTGATTGTGTAACTCCTCCGCCAACGCCATACAGCCAAAATTTTTCTCGTAAACTGGCTTTTAATTGAATAAACGTAGCCCCAAACGTTTTATAACCACCTTCTGGTTTTTCTAAACCATTAAAACTTGGGTTAATCTGAGAAACATTCGCAATCAAAAGATTATGTCGGGCTTGAATATCTAACTTTTTGCCAAATCCAAAACCTGCTGAAAATTCTGTATTTAACGGAATAATTCCAACGGCAGAAGTTCGATTAAAGCCAAACTTTGTTCCATTATCTGAAACGGATTCGGGCGTATATTCTGCTCGTAAAGTGATATTTGGATAGAATAATTGACTCAGAGAAGGCGTTTGAGCAAGACTTTTCACGACACAAAAACAAGTCGTTAAAAAAAATAGAATGATAAAACTTCTTAAAAACATTTTGTTGGAGGATTTTGAAGTAAACGTTTTTCTGTTTTTAAAAGTATTTTAGACAAAATTTAAATTATCCATTAAATTTTATAATTTTGAGTTTGAAGAACATGAAAAAATAATTATATGGAATTTTCAGAAAAAGAAATTGCTCCCTTAGCGAGCAACGGTTTTCCTATAAAAATCAAATGGCAAGGTAAGCCTGGATTACTTTTGTAGTTCTAACATAAAAAAGAACACAAATGCTACCTT
>JAYVRF010000204.1:0-13947 GCA_043756925.1 Arcicella sp.
GTGCGTAATACAACATTAAAGCAATTGAAGTAGCAATCCAACCTTTTATAGCATCAATTAATAAAACGACTGTTCCCGCTCGTTTTCCCAAAACCCTAAAAGTATTAGTTGCTCCTGCATTACCACTTCCATGTTTACGGACATCCACCCCAAAATAAGCCTCTCCATACCAAATTGCAGTGGGAATTGAACCGAGTAGATATGCTGTAATTGCACAGGCAATAATTAAAACTATTAATGACATTGGGTAAGGAATAATTTACTGATTTAGAAACAAATAGCTAAGATTTTTGAACCTCTTAAACAAAAGTAAATTAAACTTTTTTCAAAACAAGCAGTGGTTGAAAAGTTCTTTAAAATGTCCAAAATCGCTCTTTTAAATGTTTAATTTTACCCAAAATTCCACAGTCAGGGAAATCTAAAAAGGACGGCATTGCTTTGAGCGATGCCGTCCTTAAACAGGAATAAAATAACTCAGAAAACGATAGAAACCCATCTCAAATATTATTTTGGCAAGAAATTCGTTAAGGTTACGTTAAATCAATCACAATTTCTCTTTCACAGCATTTCAATTATGAAAACAATCTTAGCACTATTACTTTCAATTATCTTTTTTACCACAAAAGCTACTACAGAAACATTGTCTATCGCCGGTTCTTGGCAAGGAAAAGATGCCTCGGGCAATACGCTCACGATAATTTGTTCGGACAAATATTTGATGTTTGCCGTGTATGATTTATCACAAAAAAAATACGTAAAATCAGGTGGAGGAACGTATGAGTTATCAGTAGTTTCGGGTAAAAATATCCTCTCTTACAAACGTGATTTCAATACCGAAGATTCTACGGTAGTTGGCTTGACGGTTGCTAATTTTTATACGATTGATAAAAATGAATTATCCCTTACAGAAGGTCCATTGGCGGGTAATTGGAAACGTATTGACGAATCAAAATCACCCAAAATGATGAACGCTGCTTGGAGAATTAGAGCCAGAGAGGGTTCAGATTTTAAGATGCAAACCATTTTGAAAGGTTCAAGGAAAACCCTCAAAATACTGTCAGGAAGCCGTTTTCAATGGGCAGCGTTCAATACTGACACGCACCAATTCTTCGGAACGGGCGGAGGAACTTACGCCGTGAAAGACGGAAAATATACCGAAAATATCGAATTTTTCTCACGTGATAATAAACGTGTTGGCGCATCTTTGATTTTCGATTATGTATTGAACGGAAAAGATTGGACTCATGCAGGACAAAGTTCAACGGGTACACGGGTACATGAGATTTGGGAAAAACAAGAATAAGAGTTTTCGTTATTATTTTGCCAAGAATTCACGAATAATTAAAAGATTATTTGTGAATTCTTGGCAAAACGCTTTTAAAAAATAGCCGCTTTTTTTCTCTTTACATACAATTTCAAGCATTTCATCCTCAATAATTATCTTCTTGCAGATTAGTGTATTATAATTTCTACAAAATTCAGATTTTTGTGGTGTTTTGTGTGTTTTAAATTCATAAAACAACTTAATTTATCGTAAAAATCCTTAAAAATGATAGGGGTAGAACTTTGGTAAGTTGTCGCATGAAAGAAACGAAATTGGAAAATTTATCGAAAAAGATTAATTTCGATGAAGAAATACCACAGTACCTTAAACTCTCTATTAGAACAACGTAATGATTAATCGAAAATTTACTAAAATACTGATTCTCTGTATTATAGCTTTTACTCGCCAAAGTATTTTTGCTCAATATATTATCACAGGACGAATTTCAGATGCTAAAAATGGCGACCCACTTCCGTTTGCAACCGTTGGGTTGAAAGGGGCAAATATTATAAATGTCGGTGCTCAAACTAATTTTGAAGGTGTTTATACCATTAAAACCAAATTTAAAGCCGATTCCATCTACGTTAGCACCGTTAATTACAAGAAAAAATCAAAAGTTCTTGATAAAGATGCTCTCACGCAAACCATTGATTTTCAATTGCAGGGCGAAGCAAAATCACTGGATGAAGTAGTGGTATATTCGGGCGAAAATCCTGCCTTTAAAATTCTTAGAAAACTTCGTGAAAATGCTGAAAAGAACGACCGCAAACGTTTGACTGCTTTTGAATACGATTCTTATTCAAAAATGGAATTAGATGTGGATAATATTTCCGAGAAGTTTAAGAATAAGAAAATTATGAAACAGATTCAAGGAGCGATTGATAAATTTGAGAAAATTGCTGGGGAAGATGGAAAAGCGGTGATTCCAACGTTTATTTCTGAAACAATTTCTAAATTCTATTACCGTGAATCTCCCGCAAGAAAGAAAGAAGTGATTTTGAAAAATAATATTAAGGGAGTGGGCGTAAAAGAAGGCAGTTTTGTATCTCAATTGGTGGGAGGAAATATTTTTGCTAATTATGATTTCTATGACAACTTCGTACCATTTTTAGGAAAAGACATCATTTCACCCGTTGGCAACAACTGGAAAGGAACTTATTCTTGGTATATTTCAGATACAACCAATCTGGATGGACACGTTTGCTATGGAATGGAATTTGACCCGAAAAATGATAAGGACTTAGTTTTTAAAGGAAAAGTTTACATTGATAGTACGTCATTTGCCCTCGTGCAGATTGATGCAACCATTGGGAAGCAAGCCAATATCAACTTTATTGATAAAATTAAGATTTCGCAGGAATTGGAACAGACTTCTGAAGGAGGATGGTTGCCGTCTAAAACTCGTTTTTTGATTGATATTGCTGAACTTTCTAAAAGTTCAGCGGGGATTTTATTGAAAATGTATATTTCCAATAAAAATTTTGTCGTCAATCAACCCAAACAAATGAGTTTTTATGACTTGCCTGTTGAAGTTGCCGAAGACTCAAAAGAAACTGACCCGAAATATTGGCTTGAAGCACGTCACGAATCGCTTTCTGCCCAAGATATTTTGGCTGAAAGGTTGATTGATACCGTTCGTAACGTTCCCATCGTGAAAACCTACGTAGAAGTTGCCGAAATTATTGCCAGTGGATATAAACGTTACAATAAATTTGCGATTGGTCCATACGTTAATGCCCTCGCCTTCAACTCAGAGGAAGGTTTACGCACAAGATTTGGCTTCAAAACCTTGGCGGGTTTTGATAAACACTTGATACTAAAAGGCTGGTTAGGCTTTGGTACGAAAGATTTAGTCTTGAAATACGGTGGCGAAATGAATTATATTCTTTCACGTCGTCATTGGACGGTGGCTGGCATCAAACACAGTTACGATATTGAACGTGTTGGATTAACCCCAGAATTGATTGGCGAAAATAAATTGTTCTACGCATTTACCCGTTGGGGTAATTATTCAGGAGCTTTTTATCGTCGAGAGAATGAAATTTTCTTGAAAACAGAACCTACCAAAGGGATTTCTTTTAACGTAGCCTTCACAACCCGCAGTTTTGATCCTCTATTTAAGTTCCAGTTTAGAACAGAACCACAAATGGGTAATTTATCCCCTGCACTTGATGGTTATAATGATAGTTTCATTACCGCAGAAATACGTTTTGCCAAAGGTGAAACCTTTCTGATGGATGGTAACGAGCGTGTGGGACTTGGCACGAAACGTGTACCCATCGTTACATTTGGCTATCAACACGGAATTAAAGGGCTTTTTGGAAGCAATTTTAATTATGACCGATTTTCAGCCAAGATTTTCCAATCCTTCCGATTAGGGTCTTTTGGACGTTCGGATTATACCATACAAGCTGGTTACATTCCTTCCGACTTACCTGCACCACTTTTATTTCCGCATTTAGGAAACCAAACATTTTTTTACAACCGTGCCGCTTTCAACACCATGAACTTTTTTGAGTTCGTAAGTGATAAATTTGTATCCCTAAATTATAATCACAACTTTGAAGGATTGCTTTTCAATCGAATTCCTGCCATCAGACAATTGAAATGGCGTTTGATTGCCTCAGCCAATGTTCTGTTCGGAAGTCAACGAGAGTCCAACATCGAATTGATGAAAGCAGCCTTGCCCATTTTCAATCCTCGAAGAGGAGGTGATGGATTACGTCCAAGATATAATTTCTCAGCTCTCGACCCCAACAAGCCCTACGTGGAAGTTGGTTACGGGATAGACAATATTTTTAAGATATTCAGAATACAAGCATTTCACCGCCTAACGTACCTTGATCATTTGTCTCCCGAAGGAAGATTACCAAAATCTTTTGCATTAAAAGCGTCAGTACATTTTTCTTTCTAAAATTTCTTATTACTTTTGCCATACACTTCTTCTCATATACAGTTTTTTTACAACGTGTATGAGAAGAAGTTTTTTTATTGTATGGTGATTAACAGGCTGGCTATTGCGGGCAATTTTTACTTAATAATTTTCTTTTGTTCGTATTGTTGTTGAACAATTGACTTGTAATTTTGCTTTCGCACAGTTTGTTGGTGAAAATACCAACAAGGGCAGGAAATTTGCTTTCGCACAGTTCGTTGGTGAAAACACTAACAAAGATGGGAATACCGGAGATTACATTGTCATAATTACTGTACCAATGTTATTGTTCATTGTCATAATTACTGTACCAATGTTATTGTTCATTGTCATAATCACTGTACTAGTACAAGCACTGTCATTATTAAACTTTGAAACTACCGACTTACTTACTGATAATTTTGATTTTACGTTTGAAACTTTCATGATTTTTATTTTTATGGGTTTATGTTATAACTACTATACAAATATGCACCGCTTTCAGCGAAGGTATTTCAAATATTATCCCAAATAGCTTTTTAACAATCTTAATACAAGTTCCCTTCATTCTTACTAAAATCTCATTTTAGGATTACTGTATAATTTATTACTCTATGTTCAAAAGAATTGTATTAAATAAGTTTGTAAGAATTCATGCTGTTGTTTGGATATTGTATACTCTGTATTATAGTATGTTATTACAATATTTTTATAAAATTGAATTATCATCTGCATTTACAGGACAAATTATTTTACACAAATCAGGAGATATTCTATTATTTTATACATATTCATTGTGGATTTTTCCCAGATATTTCTCTTGGCGAAAGATACATATTTTTATTTTATCCTTTTCAACTGTATTCTTTTTTTATGTTTTATATTTCTATCTAAATGAGTTTTATATATTTAATTTCCTGAGAATAGCTCTGCCAAATGACAACCCTGTTTTCAATCAAATAATAGCTCAGGCATTTGTTGGAGGCAGTAATTTTATAATCTTTGCTCTCGGCTATTATTTTTCTCAAAGAGTAATTCAACAGCAAAAAGAAATCGCTCAAAAAGACACTGCAATTGCTAATGAAAAAGCCTTAGTTGCTGAACAAAAATTAGTTCTCGTAAAAAAAGAGAAGCAACTTGCGGAAGAGAGAGAGAAAAATGCTATCTTAGCGAAGGAAAAAGCACAGGCAGAAATGGCTTTTCTCCGAGCTCAAATAAATCCACACTTTTTGTATAATACGCTAAATCTTATTCACAGTAAGATAATTACTTCTACAAAAGAAATTGCGTCAGGGGTGATTGTAGATTTCTCTGAAATGATGCAGTATGCGACTGGTGCTAAAATGCAAGAAGATACCGTAGATTTGGGCGGGGAACTTAAATTTATGAAGCTGTATTTAAAGTTATTTAAAGCTCGTAATCAACAAAGTGCTCAAATTGATTTTGAAGAAGAAGGATATTTTGGTTCACATCGGGTTGTACCAATGGTGATGATTACAATGGTGGAAAATGCCTTAAAACATGGATTAATAGACGACCCAAACAATCCTGTAATTATTAGGGCAAGTATGATTGATAATTTCTTTATTTTTATGGTTCGTAATCCAAAAAATCCTTATCCAGATGATCTGTCAGGGAAAGGAAATACGGGGGTTGGCATTCCAAATATTATTAAAAGGTTGAATGCTGTTTATAAAAAAGGCGGCTTTACCTTAGAATCCGAAGATTTGAAAGATGATTACATCGTAACTTTTACCGTAAATTATAAAATTATATAAAAATGATTAATGTTATTGCAGTAGATGATGAACAATCGGCATTAGACATCTTGGTAGCTTATATCAAGGACACACCGTTTCTGAATTTAGTAAAAGCTACGACCATTCCGATGGAAGTTGTGGGATTGTTACAGGCAAGTAATAATGTGGACTTAGTACTCGCTGACATTCAAATGCCTCGCATGAATGGGTTGAATTTAGTGAGTCTTTTCAGTGATAAAGCGAAATTCATCTTAACGACTGGTTATCAGGAATATGCTCTGCAAAGTTTTGAGTATGGAGTAATGGATTATTTGGTAAAACCGTTTGGATATCAGCGTTTTTTGAAAGCAGTCAGCAAAATGCCTTTTGAAATGACTCTGGTTGATACTCCCTTTGGCGAATCAGAACCTGAACCAATGCCCACAAAAGAGGAATATATCTTTGTGAAAGTGGATGCCAAAGGGAAATTTCATAAGATTTTATATAAGGATGTAATTTATATTGAAGCACAAAAAACCTACGCTTCTATCACAACCAACGATGAACGGGTTACGACCAATTTAACACTTTTAGATTTAGAGAAACGTTTACCGATTGACCGCTTTATGCGTGTACATCGTTCGTATATTATTGCAAAAGACAAAATAACGGGGATTGAAGGAGACGAAGTGGTTTTGGATAAAGTGTTAAGAATACCAATTGGCGATACTTACAAAGAAGCCTTCGCTGGATATATTGAAGGAAGTGTTTATTTCAAAGAACAAGATACTGCAACGGTTTTAGGCAAGCGAGTAAAGAGAAGTTTAAGACCTGAGTAAAACGAGTTTTTACAGCATAAAATTAGACCACATTTGAACCCGCAACGGAGTTAGGATACTACGGATTTACATAGTTTTTTTAATTTTATCGACTGTACGTCCCAGTGTAAATCCGTAATATCCGCACAACCCTTGGTCTAATTTATTTTTATCGCTTTTTATATCGGCACGCTGATTTGTTAGATTTGATGAAATATGATTTGTAGTTTAGGGCTTTTGGGTCGGTGCAGCCTTCTAAATTCAGTACCTCAATATTCTTAAAATCAATCGGATGACTTTCGGCTTGCAGAGCAATGTAGCCTGATTTCAAGGCTGTTCCGTCTTTTTTCTTCCAAGCTTCAATAGTTGCGACATCCATTTTGGCAATTCCCCAACCTTGTCTATTGTCCACGAATCCTCCACCGATTTGAGTTTTATTGTACGTTAAAACAGTATCTCCGTTAATTACGTGATGAACCACTGAATCTCCTAACACAATTGCTTCTGCACTCACCCATTGGTCTCCATCGTAAGTTTTTGAATCTGAATCTATGCAATGAGCGGGGCGAAGACTTCCTTGCATATACGCTTGTGTGCCAGGCGAACATAAATTACCCGTTTGGCGTTCGCCTTTGCCCAGACCTCCCAATAACTGCATTTCTAAGGACATTGGAAAAGTTTGATTAAACGTTAGACTTTGGGCTGATTGAGAATGTAGCATAATGCCACTATTTCTAACATTCCAAACCGCACCGCCAGGCGTTTGATTGCCTTGAAAGCGATATTTAAAACGAACGATATAATAGGAATAGGGCTTTTTGTAGTAAATATGACCATATTTTTCATCGAAATTTTGGTATTGGTCATACATAACCCTCATCATATCGTCTTCAACCCGAAAGGTATTTTTGTAATTATCATTTAGGGGCTGTCCTGAAATTTTAATGTCCCAACCCGAAAGGTCTTTACCATTGAAAATTGAAATCCAATCTTTTGTTTCCGCCTTTTTTTGGGCGAAGGTTGAGATGGAGAGTAATAGGAGGATTAGTGCCTTCTTCATGTTTTTTGGGTTTTTAGATACAATGTTTGAGGGAATGATTTAGGGCATTAACATTCAGATCATCAGCATCTTGCATAATCATTAGTCCACGTCCTTTGGCAATCATTAAACTCGCCCAACGCAAATCTGTCTTGTTTCCTAATTCTTGCGGACGAATATATAGATGGTATTGGTCTTCAACTTTTCCTTCATATTACCCCACAGTTGCACCCGTTTTCTATCCCAATAACTCTCCTGCGGTCTACGTCCATACCATTTTAGATTATTGAATTCCTTCGGCAAAACCATCTAATTACCAAAACGCATCATCATTGGATAATTACCCTTAATTGCATCAAATTTATTTTTAATCTTGATATTTCCTTCACCGTCCACATCGTACGTAATGGTATAAAGTGTGCATCGGCATTGAGCATTTTTTTGGTAAATATGATTTGCGGATTTCCACTAATGATTGACATTTTAATATCTGAAACAGGCTCAATTTTACCTGTTTTCAACCAAATCCTTGATTTCTTTTGCGTACTTGAATCGTAGTGCGTAATATCAAATTCAGATTCTAATTTTGAGTCTTCGCCACAGCCTACTTTCTGACCACTTACGTAGATATAAAAAGCCTATTTCACCGCTACAAGATTGATAAAAACCTCTTTTCCAGTCCAATCAGTAGGTAAAATAAATTTTTTACGATACGAACCAACGGGATTATCTTCGGGAATTGGAGGAGGCGTATTGTTCAGAATTTTTGAACCATAAGTTGCACTCCAATCATCCGTTGATTTAAAACGGAGGTCGAATTCGTGGGGAATATTAACATAAATGGGCGTTCCATAACCCGCAAATTCCCAATTGGAAGGCACTTTGAAATTATCCCAACGAGTATCATCAAATTTTTCTTCGTAAAAATTGTCAGGGTTCAAAGGGGGTTTTGATACCCATTTGAATTTCCAAGTTCCATTTAATGAAAAGAAATTTTTGGAAGAAGATTTATTACCAGCCATTGCCAATTCACGATTTCCAAAGGCAAAGGTACTCGCACGGGTGGGAAGATGGTTTAGTTGGGTGGTGTATGGATCAAGCCATTCGGGCTTTTGGGGTGTGGTTTGAATTTGCGATAAAGATAAAGCTGAAAATTAATGAGACTTACAGCAAGAAAGGTTAATTTTTTATACATAAATCGAGTTAGAAATGTGTTTAATGTCTTGAAAGTCAAAGATATGCAAGTTAAAGATTATTTAGTAGAATTTTGTTTTGAATAAGATGAAACAATTAATACTATGAGACTGTTTAACTAAATTTGTCTACCAAAACTATGCTACCAACATTTTGCCTTGATGGGGCTAAGATTTTTTACGCATAAACTATTAATTATCAATCCTTTCCATTAATTTTGCAGTCCCAAAATCGAAGCAAATGGTACTTTCGAGATTGGTTCATCATTAATGTACCAAACCAATGAATCAAAAAATTAGAATTAAATTGAAGTCATTTGACCACACATTGGTGGACAAGTCGGCTGAGAAAATCGTTAAGGCGGTAATTGCTACGGGTGCAGTAGTTTCAGGACCAATTCCGTTGCCTACTAAGGTGGAAAAATTCACAGTTTTACGTTCTCCACACGTGAACAAAAAAGCTCGTGAGCAATTCCAATTATGTACTTACAAGCGTTTAATCGACATTTTTTCATCATCTCCCAAAACAGTTGATGCGTTGATGAAATTAGAATTGCCTTCGGGTGTTGATGTTGAAATCAAGGTGTAATTTTCAGCAAAAAAAGAAAGGGAAAAAGGTAGAAAAGGAGACAGTAAACAAATTACTTAACCTTTTTACCCTTTTCCCTTTTTTACGTCTCTCCCTTTTCCCTTCCTCCTCTACTTCATCTTGTACGCAGGGTGCGTTCTCATATATTCATCGAAAGAAAATTTACCCGAACCGATTATCCAAAAAATTATTAGCAACGCAAACACAATCAACGATAACCAAAGTTCTGAATTAACGAACGTAAAACCGTTACGAATGTTCGTAAAAAAAACCGCTACAAACAAAATTGGGGCTTGAAATGCCGATGCCAAGCGAGTTAAACAGCCCAGCGAAATCAATAAACCACCCACCAAATGTGCAAATGCTACATAATGCACAGCCACATACGAGAAGGCGTTGAAGTGCAAACCCTCCGTGAGAACCGACAATTGGGTAGTATCCCCAATAAAGCTCATTCCTTTATAAATCAGTAAAAGCCCTAATCCGATTCTCACGATGTCGAGCCAAGCTGGGTGATGCGTGTCACCCCAATGTTCAATGCGTTCGATTGATGTCATGGTAATTGTTACGTTTTAGTTGAATTTCTTAATGAATTTAACGAATAACTATTACATTACCAAGAGAACTTTGTACTTTTTTGCGAGAAATGGAGTTAAGATGTAGACTGCGACATAACTTATTAGAATTAAAATTCAGTAATTCAGCCCAACTTCCCGAAAGTTTTAAATCCCTGACGGAGTTATTTCGGAAAGTTCCACTTTCAATAAGTTATGTCGTTCTCTAATAATGACCTAAAAATACAGGATTAATTGAAATTGTTGTGCATAATATGAAGAAATTGGGGGAAAAAGGCAAATTTTTAATCCTTCTTCACCACCTTTCCAAGCAATTTTCTCCCATTTTCCATCTCAATTGATAATAAAAATACGCCATTCTGAAAAGTTGAAATATCTAAATTGACCTGATTTAATCCTTGATTTAAGTAAATATTTTCGGTCTTTAAATCTTGTCCATTGGGATTTAAAAACCTAAAAATACTTGACTGGTTAGCCGTGGAATAGACTTCTACCTTGAATTTACCATTATTTGGATTAGGATAAATCGTTATTTCTTTGTCAAAATCATTTTGATTAACGCACAAATCTGATGCTTGGCAAACTTGCTTTTCTTGACAACTCAACACAAACGTTTCAGATTCCGCCAAAGGAGTAATTGTATTTCCATATCTGACCGTCAATCTCCTTGATTTCCCATCTTTATACAACGCCATCGCACTGGCAGGAATATCAAAGCAAAAGGCTTTATAGAAAAGTCTTTCAGTTCCCAAGGTATTAACCAAATCAAAGCGATAACCTCGATTAGCTAATGTAGAGCCTATTTTTTGTTTATCTAAATAAAAATCTACCGTCAGAATATCATCGTAATTATCAGCATTAAACGCCCAGCCTTTCACGGAACAGCAATTGGCTTTTTCAACTAATCCACGGTAAGATAAAGCTGCTACTGGTCCTTTTATGGGGTCAATTGGATTGGTTACGATTGGATTATTGCTGCAATCCGTACACTTCTCGCCAACTCCTTTTTGGGTAATGAAAATGGTTTTAGTGATGCCCTCGCCCGTAACCGTAATCTTCCCTGTGCGAGTCTCTTTTTCAGAAGTAGCTATGATTTTCAATCGAAATATTTTATTAAAAGAACCCGTATCGGCACTAACAGTCAGCCAATTAACTGATTTATCAACTTTCCATTTTAGATTTGAACTTATCGAAACTTCATATTCTGCTCCCGTTGGAAAAACGTTTGCCAATGAATCAGGCGAAATTCCCAATCTAAATCTAACCCCACAAATTCCCGAACCAAACCCAGAACAACGCAACGTCTTTTCAGTTTCAGTTGATGACTCTAAGACTTTATTTGTTCCACCGAATCTAACAGAAATCCTATGACGGAGGCTACTTTTAAACCAAGCCGAATCGGGTAAAGTATATTTGAAAGAACGAAAATATGCTTTTGAATCCTTATACGTTGTTACCAAATCTGACCGATTTCCAAGGTTTGCTTGGGTCGTTCCAATTTTAATATCATCTATGTAAATATCCACCGTCAAAATACTTTCAAAGTTTTTATTATCCAAAGCCCAACCCGTAATTTCCTGACAATCAACTTTTTCAACACCGCCACGATAAGATTCAATGGCATTGGGCAAGGTTTGCAATTTCTGACAATCACTATTATAAGTGTCCTTAAAATTTGGAATTGAGCCACAAGTTGAATAATCCGTAACAAGCTGATTGTAGCGAATATCGGTGGCATATTCTTCGTTCAAGAACATCCTAATTGGCTTATTTCCATTCCCATCAAAAACGTTTCGCCAACTTTTATAGAGCTTACAAGTGTTCGTAATATTAGTACGGTCTGCATTATTACAACCATCACTCGTGAGCATATCATCCACGCCATACAATGACGAACCACAAGTTTCAACGGGCTTCATGATGCCATTGAAACCTTTTACGTACTTATTGACAACATCTACAAGCATTTTTCGCTGAACGCCATCGTCTAAATCGTAATTAAAAGCACTCATCAATTTTGCCCCGTGGGTGTAACATTCTTCAAATTGGTCTTGCGGTGCATAAGGTCCTTCGGCTTCGTTCATAATCCATTTATCGGGCATATTGGTTCGGCAAATATCCGTTACCATTCGGTGGTCGGTCAGCGGTGCGTTGTTCACTTTAATGCCATCTATTCCTTCACTAATATCTTTAAATCCGAAATTTCCAATACGAGTATCTAAAATAGAACCAAAATCATTAACGACCTTAATTCTGGCATCAACCCCTTTGACCGTTTTAACAAAATTTTTGGAATAATTTTTCAATAAATTATGCCTGTATTGATACCAATCTTGGGTATGTTTTCCGTTGCCAATAAAAACGCCATAAGAAAAAGAACCCGATGGAATGGTGGGTTCGATAGCATCAAAACTACTAAAATCCTTGCCTCGATTGCCCCACGCTAATTGCAATTTTTTGAAATCGCTTTTGTATTTTTCCTTTAAAAACGTTCTGAAACCTTGAATTGCAACTGGTGAATAATCAAAAATTGCATTGAAACCACCATCTGAACCTTTGGTAGTTTTATAAGGAAATCCAAACTCTTGCTCAGGCGTTGTTACTACGCTTATGTAAAGCAATTCATTTTTATCTAATAAATATTTGTAACGATTGGTAACGATTCGAGCAAAATTTTGAGTACGCTCTTGGAAAGGTTTTGAGGCAAAACTGTAATTAAGCACGTGTCCGCAATCATCAATCAAATCACAATCTTTATAACCCGTTGCTTGTTGTTGAAGTCTTCTATTCTTGCCTGAAACATCATATCCAATCATTCTATCGGCATTTGAAAGTCCATCACAAGGAGCAACTGTATTATCTTCTGGGCCACCAATTACCTTTGTGTTGCACCAAGTGTACATACAAACACGAAGGCAAATTTTCATTCCTTTGCTTCTTGCGGCTTGAATTTGTAGGTCATATTGCTCCCAAGGATTGGCGGCATTGACTTTAAATTGGTAAATAACATCCCATCGAACCGTAAGTATTACCGCATTCATCCCAATATCGGAAGCTTTTTGGATTTGTTCAAGTTGATTATCTCGGTAATTAACATTTACCAAAGACAAAGCCATATATCGCTGATTATCTTGGGCTTGGCAGAAAGATGTCGACAAAATCAGGGAAACTGTCGATAATAAGAGAAAGTATGTAAAGATTCTTTGCATTAAATGAAAATAGATTTTTACCTTCAAACGAAAATTTCACGAAGAAGTTATTAAATACTTGACACAAAATAAATAAAATGAGGCTTTATATTACATTTACACTCAAAATCTTGTCAAGAGGTCTAACTAATCAATATCCATTATAATAATCCAATCAGAAACTAATGAAACAATTAATTTTAACAAGTACGCTTTGCTTGGGTTTATTGCCCATCTTTGCTCAAAAAAAATGGTCAGAAACGCAAGTAGATGGCAATAATCTCATCAAAAATCAGGGCGGTCAAACCTTGGGATATTCTCCAAATTCTGGCATTAAAATATTAACAATCAATGGTTTAGCTTTTAAAGATTTAAACAAAAATGGTAAATTAGACAAATACGAAGACTGGCGTTTACCCGTTGACGTTAGAGCCAAAGATTTAGCTTCAAAATTGAGTATTGAGCAAATTGCGGGCTTGATGCTTTACTCTTCTCATCAGTCAATTCCTGCTCGTTCGGGAGGAAATTTTGCAGGAACTTATAACGGAAAACCTTTCAAAGAAGGCGAAAC
>JAYVRF010000205.1:0-13846 GCA_043756925.1 Arcicella sp.
TACCATTTCAATTTTCTAATCGCAAGGCTGAATATCTCATTGAAATTGCCAAACAGTTTGTGTCAGGAAATATATCCAAGGAAATCTTATCATCAAAGCCGACAAATGAAGCAATTGGATTGCTCGTGAGTGTACGAGGCATCGGTGAATGGACGGCAAATTATGCCTTGATGAAATCGCTAAAACGCTTAGAATGTCTGACTTACGGAGATGTTGGCTTGTATAATGCCCTTCATAAATTGAAAGGTTTTGACAAACGTCCAAGTCGTGAACAATTGAATTCATTTTTTGAAAATTTCAAGGATTGGGAGGCTTATTCGGTAGTTTATCTATGGCGTAGTTTGGCGGTTCGAAAGGTGTGAGGTATGAGGTAAAAAATTCGGATTTTGACATTTTAAGTACCATAATCATACACTATTATGAAAATTTATTGAATTATTTTACCTCATACTTACGACCTAATAATTCATACCTCATACCTACGACCTCATACCTAAATTTCTGGCACGGCTTTTGTCATATTACTAATTATCCAAGTAATTCCGCCAGATAACAGGGAAATAACTTCAATTATTGCGTTTAAATACATTTTGGCACAATAATTTTAAATTAGATTTCTGAACGTAGATTTCTAATAATAATTGACAAAAATCCAATCTTTTTACCGCCATGAAAGGAATTTGGGTAAAGCTAAGGAGTTTGAATTCTCCTGATTTTCAAGAGAATTCAAACCAAAAGTTTTGATATAGCTGAACCAAATCCTTGAAATAATGTGCCGGAATTTTATGTGTAATTCCTTTCTCGCAGATTTTCTCTGCCAAATATCCACCATTTCTCTCAGTATTAAGTTTCAACAAACAATTCGTTCTTTGTCGTATAATTTCTATTTACGACCGTTTACTAATTATCAAAATTTTCTCCGAAGAAAGCAACAGTTTAAAAATGTTGGCGGACGTTTTTAGAGGGTAATTTTTGGAAAAAACCTTACGGGACTGGAAAGTTCTGCACGCTGCAATGTGTTGGCGGAAGCAAAACAACGGAAGCAAAGCTATCAATTCCAAAACCGTATTACCACAAAGGAGGTGGGACAAATTGACCAAGAAAGTTTGCGGACTTTCTAAAATCAAAATCCCACCCACCCTTTGTACTTAGAATAAAATAATCCTTACCTTCATGAATTTTTAATAGCTCAACCCATAATACGACCCTGATTTGTCTTCGACTTTTCAAGATTTTTTTTGTTGTTGTGAGAAACACAGTAAAGAGAGAAATTCATATCATTATTTCCTATAAACAAATGACTATCAATAAGTTATTTGTTTATTGAATTTCGGAATACACATATTATAATTACTGTCTTGTAAAATCTATTTAAAAATATTTGGGTGTCTAATGAAGACTTAACGGTAATGAAATAGACAGATAAGGATTAAAAATGTTGAACTACCCGTAATTTCACATAGCTTTTCTTGGGAGTTGCTTCATCAACTAAATTTATCAACAGAATTCTTATCAAAGAATGAAAAATTACAATCTTTCAATCAATGTCTTAAGTCATTCAGAATCAACTTATTGTGTTAAAAAATTCATGTTCAACCTCCTTTTTTTATTATTATTTTTAGGAATAATTACGAGTTATTCAACTAAAAATAACATTCAAAAACCTGACAATTTAGTTACACAAAAAATCCAAAAATCTATTGATTCTTGTTTCGCCATCGGTGGTGGCACGATTAGACTCCAAAAGGGAATCTACATTTCTGGCTCACTTATATTAAAATCTAATGTCAAATTATTCCTTGAAAATGGAGCGATTCTACAAGGAAGTAACGATTACAGAGATTATCAGAATGATGCTTTTATTTATGCAAAAGATGCTCAAAACATTACTGTTGAAGGTGAAAGAATTATTGATGGAGTTGATTGTTATAATCCAAATAAAGAAGAAAAGTTCAGAGAACCTCATTGCATTAAGTTTATTAATTGCAAATCATTGATTATCAGAGGAATACTAATTAAAAATTCCGCTAATTGGGCAATTAATTGTCGGTATTGTAATGATGGAATCGTAGAAAACGTATCAATAAAAGGCGGACATGATGGACTTCATACACGGTTTTGCAAGGATTTTAAGGGTTCTGATTGCGACTTTCGTACTGGTGATGATGCCTTTGCTGGGAACGATAATCAAGATTTTGAAATTAAAGATTGTAAAGTAAATACTTCCTGTAATGGCTTCCAAATGGGTTGTAAAAATATGAAAATAAGCCGTTGTAAACTTTGGGGATCTGGAGAATATCAACACAAAATCCAGAAACGAAATAATATGCTTGCAACTTTTGTTCATTTCTCACTGAAGGATGAAAACTCAAAAGTATATAGTGGAAATTGAAAGACATTAAAATTACTAACGTAGATAATTTTTATAACTATAATTTTCAAAATGGGCTATGGCAAACTGGCAAACCTTTAACCACCATTAGTTTTGAAAATATTGAGGCAAAGGGATTGGTAAAGGCTTTTGAAATTAACAGTGGTGATGATAAAAAGGCTCAAATAACAATAAAAAAATAGTCAGTTTCAATATCGTGAAGGTTTAGAAAAAATACCAGACAGTTTTGAAGGGGCAAAATATTTGTCAAAAGCCTTCATAGATGCCTCGAATTATGATTACATTCATTTCAAAAATGTCCAATTAGAAAAAAACGGCAAAGTTGAAAATCTAAATAAAAAAACAGAAGGTATTTTAAGAGTTTTAGAATAGTGCATTGTTAGATTGGTAGTGTAATAATTCAAATTATAGAACTTTTAAGTACAAGATTTAACAATTTGATGGCATAATTATTTAACGAAAACTAAAAGATTAAAAGCAGTATCTTTGTTAATAAAAATCAGCAAAATGTATAAATTATTTGTATTCTTTTTAACCTTAAATTCAGTCATGGTTTTCGCCCAAACTGATACAATTTCAACTTCAAAAGAACTCGAACCTGTCACGATTTCCTCTTCCAGATTTATCACAAAAGATATTCAGTTACCGCTTTCAATTACGGTTATTGACCAATCCAGATTACAAGTTGGGCAATCTAAAATATCCCTTTTTGAGTCTCTGGGAGCTGTTCCAGGAGTTTTTGCAACTAATTCAGAGAACTTTGCTCAGGACTTACGCATCTCCATTCGTGGCTTCGGAGCAAGGGCAGCTTTTGGCATCAGAGGTATCAAAATTATTTCAGACGGCATTCCAGAATCCATCCCAGACGGCACGGCAAAAGTTGGAAATTTGGACGTGGGAATGATGGAACGCATGGAAGTTATTAAAGGACCTTCATCTGGACTTTACGGCAATGCTTCGGGTGGAGTAATTAGTCTTTTTTCAGAAAATCCGAAAGAACATTTTGCGGAATTACAAGCCAATTTTGGAGCTTATGGATTACAACGTTATCAATTTAAAACGGGTCAGGAAATCGGGAAAGTGGTATATTTTCTTTCAGCTTCAAGATTGTTAAGTACAGGCTATCGTGACCAAAATTCAATTGAACGTAACTTTTTAAATGGAAAAGTAATTTACAATTTTACCAATAAAAATAAACTAACTTTTTTAGTTAATTACATCGACAGTCCACTCGCACAAGACCCTGGGGCATTAATTCAATCAGAATTGGATAAAAATCGTCAGCAAGTTCGTCCTCAAAATATCACTTTCAATGCTTCTGAAACCTTTAATCAGAAGCGAATTGCCCTAATTTACGACCATATTTTTAACGAAAAACATCAAATTAATGCAAGGACATTCTATCTAAATCGTGATTTTGCCAGTCGTCAAGCATTACAACCGAGTGGACAAATTGCTTTCAATCGTGATTTTTCGGGTGGAGGATTTAATTACCAATTTACCACAAAAAATTACCGATTAAAAACAGGTTTAGACTTTGAAAATCAGCAAGATAACCGACAACGTTACGATAATTTATTAGGAAAAGAAGGAGCTTTAAAACTTGATCAAACAGAGCAATTTAGAAACATTGGAATATTTATGTTACAAGAATTTAACATAATACCAAAACTAAAATTATCCTTAAATACCCGTTTTGATGATATTCGTTTGGAGATTCAAGATAAATTTTTATCGGACGGTAATCAGTCGGCAACTCAATCTTTTCAACGATTTAGTCCGATGGCGGGATTGTCCTACTCTCCTACCCTTTCGCAAGCCATTTTTGCCAACGTTTCAACCAATTTTGAGACCCCATCCTTGAATGAATTATCCAACAACCCAACGGGTTTAGGAGGTTTCAATCCAACGTTAACGCCCCAAAAATCAAGAAATTATGAAGTAGGTTATAAAGGAATTTTGGGTAAAAAATTTAGAGCCGATATTTCTGTATTTTACATCGAAGTTGAGGATGAAATTGTGCCATATCAATTGCCAAATCAAGTCGGAAGAACCTATTTCCGTAACGCAGGATTATCTGAAAGGAAGGGTTTAGAAATGGGTTTAACTTATAAAATCCGTGCGGGATTAACGACTTATTTTAACTATACTTATTCAGATTTTCAGTATAAAAATTACGTGACCACGGCTGGCAAATTTGATGGAAATACGCTACCAGGAATTCCTAAACACAATATCTACGGAGAAATTAGGTATTTTCCACGTATCGGAATTTACGGGATTTTTCAAATAAGAAGCATTGGAGAATTATATGCGGATGATGCCAATTTGACGAAAAATAATAGTTATGTAACCGTGAATTTAAGAGTTGGTTATCGGAAGCAAATCAAGCGTTTAACGCTTGAACCTTTCATTGGAATTAATAATTTACTCAATGAAATCTACAACGCAAACATTCAAATAAATGCCGCTTTCAATCGCTATTTTGAACCCGCAGCGGGAAGTTTTGTCTTTGGTGGGTTAACGGTGAGGGTCGGGAAATAACACTGCCTGATTAGACTACGGAGAACCCGTGGTTCAACTTATTGTAGCGAGTTTATTATCATTTATCCAGAAACTCCCTTACCTTTGCATTCCGAATTACAACTTGGGGGCGACCGGTATTGACAGCTTGTGCGGTTCGGTAGTAAGCACGTCGGGAGTTGGTCTTGACCTCCCGTAAATAATCAGTCCAAAACAATAATTGGCAATACACAGTATGCCATGGCAGCCTAATTCTTAATTGAATTACGTTTTGAGTAATCCCAATTAGATTGTGATTATTCGCCACCTCCCACTCCGCTAAACTTTGCTGTGGAGATTTGGGGGGACGCTTCGCAAAGTCGAATGTTGTGATTTCTCTAAGCAAACATTTAGTACAGAGAGGATAAGGATAATCGAAGGTCAGGCTTGAACCCTGGTTATCTCGAAAAAATAATCAAGACTAAACGTGTAGAAAGTTATCGAGTTCCTTGTCTGGACGAGAGTTCGAATCTCTCCGTCTCCACACACAAAACCCTTCATATTTAACGATTTGAAGGGTTTTTGTTTTTATTACGGTTTCATCAAACGTTCAAAGTAGGCTGAGTTTTGAACCCAGTCTATGTTAATCAATTAATTTTTCAATAAATTTCAGTAAATTTTCTACTCCTTAACCAATTTAACCACAGCACTTCTCTCCTCATTTCCAATCCTCAAAAAGTAAATACCCTCAGGCATTTTATCTAATGAAATCGTTTGAATGCGGTTTTTGATAGTTTCGTTTTGATACATTCTTCCCATAATATCCATTAAAGTTGCTTCGTAATTCTTACCAATAAAATCATTAAGTTCAACCGTTATTTCCGCTTTTGTCGGATTTGGATATACTTTATAAAAAGACGAAACTTCTTCCTGAATTGCCAAAACTCTAAACAAATTTGGAATACCGTAACCCAAAATTTTATCAGGTTTAGCCGCTTGACTACCCGACTTTCTGACATTTTCCATCACTTGTATAGCTGTCAAAGTGGGATTCGCTTGCCAATATCCTGCCACCATTCCACAAAGAATGGGTGCCGAAAAAGACGTACCAGAAGATGTGGTAACATTACCAAGCGTTGAAATAACAGCGGCACTTTGTCCCATTGCAACAACATCGGGTTTAATACGATTATCAGTTGGGATGCCCTGAGAACTAAATCTTGCATATAATTTATTAGCATCAACTCCCCCAATGGTAAGGATGGAATCAGCGTCGGCGGGCGTTGAAATATACTTCCAAGCACTACTGCCATCGTTCCCAGCACTTATCACGCAAATTATACCAACACCTGCCGCCCAGTCTGCCGCCCGAGCCGCAATGGTTGTATTTCCGTCTAATTGTGCATAAGAGTGATCAGTTTTTGCATCATCAAAAGTGGTGTAACCCAGCGATGAATTAATTAAATCTACGCCTACGCTATCCGCATATTCAGCCGCAAAAAGCCAGTTTGCTTCTTCAATAATATATTCTGATGAAGCATCCTCTGTTCGTAGTAAAAGAAAAGAAGCCTTCGGAGCAGACCCAACCATATTTCCTTCTGAAAATGCTCCCATACAAGATAGAACCGATGTCCCGTGCGCATCATCATCATAAACCGACGTTTCTTTTTTGACGAAATCATACGTTCCAACGATTCTTTTTTCCTCAAAAAGGGGCTTAAAAGCGGGAATTATATTAACGTTAGTAAATCCCGCATCAAAAATTCCAACCATCATTCCTTCACCTCTGTAACCCAAGTCGTGCATTTTATCCACGCCAATCATTTCATTTTGAATTTTGGAAAAACCGTAATTAAATGACTGATTGTCAAGGGTTTCAAATTTAGAAACCCTCCTTGCAGAGCGAGAATTTGGGTCATCAATCGTTCCATTTACTTCTAAACCTTTCACAAAAGGTAGTTTCAAAACAGTTTGCAAATTCGCCTCAGACGTTTGAATTAATGCAGCGTTCATCCAACGAGAGGTAAACCAAATTTTTGCTCCCGTTTTTTGAATTTCTGAAATGTAAGATGGATTAACGGGCAAATCACGGGTTTTTACTGTAATATTTTGCTTTTGACGACGATTGACCGAACGCTGAGAAAGAAATTCTAAGGGTTTTAAAACTGAAAATGGAGAGTTAATTTTATCTTTGAAAGTGATAAGATATTTTGCGGGTAATTGAGCCTTACCATTAACATTCAGCAATAAACAATTAGCAATTATCAAGAGGATAGATAATCTCCAATTTTCTGTGCAAAATATCGAATTCCATAATTGATAGCGTTGATGAGTCGAAACTGTTAATTGATTATCATTCATTATTTCTAAATTTTAAAATGTGTTTAGTTCCAAAATCTATTTTCCCTTTTCCAAGACAATCTCCTGAATTACAGTACAATACGTTCGTTTTTTCTTGATAAATCATGCCAATATTTTCAGCATAAATTTCAATCCTTCTCTTTAAATCAACCAATGTTGAATCATTTTGTTGAATTACCGTAAACGTATTATCAAATTTCCGACCGTTTGTTTGAAAAAATTGATTAACTTTTTTCATTTCGTAAACATCATTTCCAAACGAATTATAAGCGTTTCCATTCCATTTTAAACCTTCTTTTATTGGAAACAATATTTTCACGTAAGTTACATTATTTTCAGTTTTAAGGACTTTATCAATCTCTTTTTTTGCCGTAAAAATGGAGTCAATCACCCACTTTTGGGAGTCATTTTCTCTTCTGTATCGTTCAATTCTTAACGCTTCTTTTCCCTCCAAATCTTTGAAAGTGGAAACATTTACTTCTTTTAATTGATACGTTTTGACCGTAAATTTTCCAGTTAATTCATATTGCGTATCCTCCACATCATACACCAACGATTGCCCAATTTTGGGGTAAAAAAATTTACCCCCATCTTGCGACAAGGATAAATTACTGTTGATATTATCGCAAGCAACAAATAAAAATATGCCTAATATAATTACAATTATTTTCATTTTTACTGCGATGTAGAAATATCGGATTATAGCTAATTCACCGAAGGAACTAACCAGGCTTGTTGCAATTTCAATTGCGCTTCGCTTGGGGTTTCCATTGGCGAAAGAATATTCTTCTCCTCAACTTCTGGAATGAATAATTTGCCCGAAAGTTTCGTTTCAATTTTTTTGTCACCGTCTTTGCGAAGCACCAAATAATTCACTTCATCACCGTCTTTGGCGTTTGACATGTATTCTCCTCTTTCAGCCCTAAAAGTTGTCAGGTCTAATTTTTTACCATTTAATGATACCAATTCATCACCCGCATTAAAGCCTAATTTCTTTCCAAACTCATCAATTCCATCTTCATCAATGATAAAAATATTTTTTGACTCTGGGTTAATTCCTAAATTATAAACCGAAAAGCCTAATGTTTTTTCTTTCTTTTTACGGCTCTTCAAATAGTCAATTCCCACACTGTTCAAGGTTTCTTGAATCGGTAAAGGCTCTTTTCCTTCCACGTATTTGGCAAAAAACTGACGAATTTCTGGGAATTTTGTTACTTCCGTAATTTTATCAAATAATTCATTATCGTTAAAGGATTTTTCCTTTCCGTAATATTTTGACAAATCACGCATTAGGTTTTGCGTGCCGTATTTTCCTCCCGATAATTGGCGTAATTTAATGTCTAAACACAAGCCAATTAATGCCCCTTTTTCGTACACATTTTGATATTGATCTTTGTACTTTTCCAAGACATCCACCGACATCACCGTGAAAGGAATGTCGTCTTTGTAACGGTCGGTCATGTTGCCAATTTTTGATTTCAACATATCCAAATATTTTGGCAAATCAATCAGATTATGCTTCATTTGCATGTGACCCGCCGCATATTCTGTCATTCCTTCGTACATCCAGAGGTGTTTTGACATTTTTGGGTTATTAAAATCAAAATCCCCAATCTCATACGAATGGATGCTCAAAGGCGTTACAATATGGAAAAATTCGTGTGAGCAAACGTCCTTAATCGTCTGCGAAAGTTCTTCTGAAGACGATTCTGGTAAATAATAAAACGAAGAATACGAATGTTCCAAAGCACCGTAACTTCCATTTTTCAAGTTATCCGAAAGTACGATTACAAAAGCATATTTTTTAATGGGTAACGTTCCGCCTAAGTATTCTTTTTGAGCCTCTAAAAGTGTTTTCACATTCTCCGCTATTTCTGCCGATGTTGCTTTTTTATTGGGTGAAAATACCGCAATCAAAATATCAGCTCCACCAATTTTCAAAATCGTGGTATCAGGTTTTGAATACATGATTGGTGCATCCACCAAATCATTATAATTCGGCACAATAAACGTATCATTCTTAGCATCCGACTTTGAAGTTGTCAATGAACTTGCTCCGTAGAAACCTTCGGGTTTAGTGAAAGTAACCTCATAAGCCTGACGTTTCATCTCAGTAAAATACCCAAAAAATCCGTGTGAATTAATGGCAAATAATTTATTTTCTTCAATATCCGTTCCCGCCGGTTCAAAGACATATTCACCCGTAATTTCGGGCGAATCCCAAGTATCATCCACTAAATAAGTGATTTTATTGAGTGTTTTTGCTCCTTTGATTTTGTAGCTATTTTTATCTAATTTATCAACCGAAAGGGCTTTCCCATTAAAATCAAAAGCCTTAAAATCAGACACATAACGACCAAAATCATAGTTGGCATACGTTCCTGGAACAATCTTGGGCATATTGTAAACTACTTCGTCTTTCGAGATTTTGGGCGTAATTAAAGAAACCTCCAATTTATCATTTTGGACTTTGGTTAAATCAACAAAAAATTGATAATTGGCATTTTGTGAAACCTTCTGAGCGAAAGTGTTCAGGCATAAAAAAAGTGCCGAAAGGGTTAAGAATCTGAATTTCATTCGTTTAAAAAGAGTTGAAAATGATAAAGTTTGTAAGATAATAATCTTTGATGGGATATTAACGAAGAAGTTACGGGTACGGTACATCAGACCACAAAAAAGCCCAATTTTGAGGTTGGGCTTTTAAAACTACTCCCACTCAATCGTTGCGGGTGGTTTCGATGAAATATCGTACACCACACGGTTTACGCCTTTTACTTTATTGATAATTTCATTGGAAATATCCGCCAAGAAATCATACGGTAAATGACACCAATCCGCCGTCATTCCATCTACGGATGATACTGCACGCAGGGCAACTACCCGTTCGTAAGTACGTTCATCACCCATTACGCCCACGGATTGAATTGGTAAAAGCATGGCTCCCGCTTGCCAAACTTGGTCGTATAATCCTTTGTTTTTCAAACCATTAATGAAAATGTGGTCAACTTCTTGAAGAATTTGGACTTTTTCAGCCGTAACATCTCCCAAAATTCTAATGCCTAAACCTGGTCCTGGAAACGGATGGCGACCTAAGATAAATTGAGGAATTTCAAGCGTTTTACCGACCAAACGAACCTCATCTTTAAATAACGTTTTCAAAGGCTCCACCACTTGCAATTTCATATAATCGGGTAAACCGCCCACGTTATGGTGCGATTTAATGGTCTGCGAAGGACCTCCGCTTACGGAAACGGATTCAATAATGTCGGGGTAAATGGTACCTTGTCCCAACCATTTTACGTTTTCAATCAAATGCGATTCATGGTCAAAAACATCAATAAAAGATTTTCCAATGGCTTTTCGTTTGGCTTCAGGATCAGTCAATCCTTCCAAAGCTTTGTAGAATATGTCTTTTGAATTAACGCCTTTTACGTTTAATCCCAAATCTTTGTAGGATGCCAAAACATCTTCAAATTCATTTTTTCTCAATAACCCATTATCCACAAAAATGCAGTACAAGTTCTCCCCAATTGCTTTATGAATCAACATCGCTGCCACCGAACTATCAACGCCTCCCGACAAGCCCAAAACTACTTTATCATCACCTAATTGAGCCTTTAAAGCCGCAACCGTTGAATCTACGAAAGAATCTGCCGTCCAATCTTGTGAACATTTACAAATATCAATTACGAAGTTTTTCAACATCGTTTTGCCTTCCAATGAGTGCGTAACTTCTGGATGAAACTGGATTCCGTAAGTTTGTTCCCCCTTAATATGAAATGCGGCATATTTCACATCTTCCGTCGAACCGATTACTTCAAAATTATCTGGCAAAGACATAATCGTATCACCATGCGACATCCATACTTGCGAACTTTCGGAAACATCCTTGAAAATTGTTGATTGTTTATCAGTAATTGATAATTGTGTCCGTCCATATTCCCGATGTCCAGCGTTATAAACCTCTCCACCGCCCAAAAATGCCATTAATTGAGCACCATAACAAATCCCTAAAACAGGCAATTTCCCTCTAAAAATGCTCAAATTAACCCGTGGAGAATCTTCATCACGGACAGAACACGGACTTCCCGAAAGAATAATTCCTTTTACGGATTCATCAATGACTGGAATTTTATTAAAAGGATGGATTTCGCAGTAAATATTAAGTTCACGTACTCTACGAGCAATTAATTGCGTGACCTGCGAACCAAAATCAAGAATGATTATTTTTTCGGACATTATTGTTTGGGGATTGGGGTGAAGTATAGGTGCTTTTCTGGACGATCTTCCCGAAAGTTTAACCCACAACGGAGTTGTTTCGGGAAGTTAATTTCTAAACTATTTTACTCCCAAAACCTTCAATTTTAAATGTTTCAATTACTCCGCCTTTGTCTGTAACCTTACAGATAATGACGACAAAAATTAAGGTGTAAATTTCGGGAAAATTTGTGGTTTTTAAGTGAATGCTTAAAAGTATTATTAAAATTAAATCTGTAAATATGAATTAATTAAGCGTAAAGGCTTAAAATGGTTCAAATGATGGTATTTTAACGAACAGAAAATCCCTAAATTGCATTATTCCAAGTTCTTTAATCCTTCATCATACATTCACCCTAATTGCGTTTTGATTTTTCAAAGAATGTACGTTTAACATTTGGTTAATACAAAATTAATCGGTAAGTTTAATTAAGAAAACGCCCAAACCTTAGAAAATTCTGTTCCGATCAAACAGGGTTTTTCTATAAAATCGGAGAGTTCTTTGACATTCATTTAATATTCCTTGTTTTATGTTTCCTGTTTGCGGGCATTTGTGCTTTTGAAAATCTGAGAGAAATGATTGACCGTAAACATTCAAGCAAGAAATAAGCAATCGTAAATGAAACGAAGAACTGCTCCAAAGGGCAAGTTTCTGTTATTTATCTATCAACTTTTAAACAAAGAGTGCGTATGAAATTACAAGTGCATTCAATACACTTTGACGCTGATTCGAAGCTGTTGGAGTTTATCCAGTCGAAATTAAATAAATTGGATATGTTTTATGACCGAATAACGGGTGGTGAGGTTTTTCTTAGGTTTGACCAAGGAGATACCAAAAAGAAGGTCAGAACCAAGATGTTGGAAATTAAAATCAGTTTGCCAGGAGCAACATTGTTTGTAAAAGAACAAGCGGCTTCATTTGAAGAAGCAATGGATATTGCCATTGAGGCGTTGAAAATTCAACTTAAAAAATTTAAAGATAAAATTCAAGAAAAGCTCAATCCCACTCGTGACGTGTTAATGACAATGGCGATGGAGAGTTAATTTAAAGAGGGTAATTTCTCTAACATACCTAAAAAGGGTTGCTTTCGTGAGAGAGCAACCCTTTTTTATGTTTTAAGGGTTAGGATTTACTCCATAACCCCTAACAACTATTCCTACAAACTAAACTTAGCCTTCACCTCATCCACAAAATCCAATTTCTCCCAAGTAAATAACTCAACTTCTACTTCTTTCACCGTTCCGTCTGGACCTTTGAAAGTTTTGGTTACTACTTCATTTTTACGTCCCATGTGTCCGTAAGCAGCTGTTTCTGAGTAAATTGGGTTACGTAATTTCAAACGTTGTTCGATGGCGTAAGGACGCATATCAAAAACTTCTAATTACGAGCAATCTCTCCGTCGGTCATATTCACCTTTGCCGTTCCGTAAGTATTCACAAATAATCCGCATGGTTTAGCCACGCCGATGGCATAAGAAACCTGTACTAAAAGTTCATCACAAAGACCTGCCGCCACTGCATTTTTCGCTACGTGACGAGTGGCATAAGCCGCACTTCTATCAACCTTCGATGGGTCTTTTCCAGAGAATGCACCACCACCGTGAGCACCTTTTCCACCGTAAGTATCAACAATAATTTTACGACCTGTTAAACCTGTGTCTCCGTGAGGTCCACCGATTACAAATTTCCCCGTAGGATTAATGTGATAAGTAATGGCACCATTGAAAAGCGATTGTAATTCAGGCTTCAATTTAGCTTTCACTCTTGGAATCACGATGTTGATAATGTCAGTTTTGATTTTCGCTAACATTACTTCGTCTACATCGAAATCATCGTGTTGGGTTGAAACTACGATGGTATCAATACGTTGAGGAACGTTATCGTCAGAATATTCAATGGTTACTTGTGATTTTGCATCTGGGCGGAGATATCCAATTAATGCAGGTTCGTTGTTACGAATTTCTGACATTTCTTTCAAAATCGCATGAGCCAAATCCAACGCCAAAGGCATATAATTGTCGGTCTCACGAGTGGCATAACCAAACATCATTCCTTGGTCACCCGCTCCTTGTGCGTTTGCTTTTGATTCAAAATCATTGGCAGTAACACGGTCAACGCCTTGGTTAATATCGTCTGATTGATCGTGAATGGCTGAAATAATTCCGCATGAATTGGCTTCAAACATATATTCAGCCTTTGTGTAACCAATTTTACGGATAACTTCACGGGCAATTGCCTGAACGTCAAGATAAGTTTGTGTTTTTACTTCACCCGCTAAAACTACCAAACCCGTGGTTACGAGGGTTTCGCAAGCTACTTTTGAAGAGGGGTCAA
>JAYVRF010000206.1:0-13846 GCA_043756925.1 Arcicella sp.
GAAATTGGGTAAATATTCTGGGCAAGAAGTTGAAAGTAGAGCAATAGAAAAATTGAAAATGTTGGGCATAGATTCATTGGCTCGGAAACAGGCATCTCAAATATCAGGGGGTGAAAAACAGCGTGTAGCCATTGCAAGGGCATTAATCAATGACCCACACATCATTATGGGTGATGAACCCACGGGTAATTTAGACCATAAAAATAGCGAAATAGTGTTTAATGTTTTTAAGAAATTAGCCGAGGAATTTAAGCAAACTTTGCTTATCGTAACCCACGATCAATCATTTGCCGACAGAACGCATCGGATAATTAATATGGAGGATGGGAAGATAATTAGTTGAATTATCTCTATTGACTATTCCTATTCCAGTTTTGTTAAAACCTCACAAAGTCCTGCCTTTTACATTCAAATAATCATATTTATTAAACACTGCACTTAACATAAAAATAAAGAAATTACCGTTTTTTCTTTATGACATAATCCATTTTATGTTATGGCGGATTTGTAAACTCAATATTTAAAAATAACATGAAAAACATAACAGAACTCTTATCTTTAATTGACAATGAAAAAGACAATTTAATCAACCATATCTGTCAAAAAATTCCAAAAGAGTCACTCCATTTACCAAGTTCATCGCATCTGGATAATTGTTTTTTGCTCAGTAATCGAAATAGTCAAACGCTTAGAAGTTTAGCCCAATTATACCAACACGGACGACTTTCAAACACGGGTTATCTTTCCATTTTACCCGTTGACCAAGGAATTGAACATACCGCAGGCAGTTCATTTACCCCAAATCCGATGTATTTTGACCCTGAAAATATTGTAAAATTAGCCATCGAAGCGGGTTGCAATGCTGTAGCCTCAACGATGGGAGGCTTGGCGATGCTTTCGAGAAAATACGCCCATAAAATTCCTTTCATTGTGAAAATCAATCACAACGAATTGATGACATATCCCAATAAATATGACCAAATTATGTTTGGTTCAGTCCGTGATGCTTGGAATATGGGTGCGGTGGCAGTTGGGGCAACGATTTATTTTGGCTCAAAAGAATCCGACAGACAGATAATTGAAGTGGCAAAGGCTTTTGAAGAAGCTCATAGTTTGGGTATGGCAACCATTTTATGGTGCTATACTCGCAACGATGCTTTTGTAAAAGACGGCATTGATTATCACACTTCGGCAGATTTAACGGGGCAGGCAAATCATCTGGGTGTGTCCATTCAAGCGGATATAATCAAGCAAAAATTACCGTCTAACAATGGTGGTTTTACAGCAATAAAATTTGCCAAAACTGATCCTGAAATGTATTCTAAATTAAGTTCAGTTCATCCGATTGATTTGTGTAGATACCAAGTAATTAACTGTTATTCAGGACGAATCAATTTGATAAACTCAGGTGGAGAATCAAAAGGAGATGCTGATTTAGCGGATGCCGTAAAAACCGCCATCATCAACAAAAGGGCGGGTGGTGCTGGTTTAATCATGGGTAGAAAAGCCTTTCAACGCCCTTTTAATGAGGGAGTTGAGTTAATAAACGCTGTTCAAGAAATCTATTTGGCAAATGAAATCACGATTGCATGATGGAAATTTACAAATAATTAACGCTCAAAATTTTCATATTTTTATCAAAATCATAATTCCTTGGCGTTCCCGTAGGAATATTTACTTTCACGATGTCTTCGGGACTGATATTCTCTAAATACATCTTCAAAGCCCTTAAACTATTTCCATGAGCAACAATTAATACACTTTGACCACCTTTTAATTTTGGTTCAATTTCAGATTGATAGTAAGGTACTGTTCGGTTAAAAGTATCTTCCAAACTTTCGCCATCGGGTGGATGAATTTTGTAACTTCTTCGCCAAATGTCCACTTGTTCATCACCATATTTTAAGGCGGTTTCAGCTTTGTTGAGTCCTTGCAAACTGCCGTACATTCTTTCGTTCAAAGCCGCATTTTCGATGATTTGAATTTGTGTTTGTTTAATTTCTTCCAACACGATGCTTAACGTTTCCCAAGCACGAATCAGCATAGATGTATAGGCAAAATCAAAGTGGAAATCTTTCAATTTTTGTCCTGCTAAATGAGCCTCATGTTCACCCAGAGGGGTGAGTGGCACATCCAAATTACCTGTAAAACGATTTTGTAAATTATAGGTTGATTGTCCGTGACGAATGAGGGTTAATAATGCCATTTTCTAAATCAATTTTGATTACAAACTTAATTAGAAACAAATTAAAAATCTCAAAATCAGTGAATTACATAAACTTTTATCAGAATTATGTAATACTCCTTATTATAAAACAATCCACCTTTACGTTGTGAAAATGGTTTCGCCAAAAAACTTAAAAACAATGAAAATAAAAGAGGAATTACAGAAAGATGTGAAAATATTCCTTTATCATTTTTACCCAAAAATATAAATATGAACGATTCACCAACACAAAGTTATGAAGTTAATTTTCAATGGAATTCTGAACGAAAAGGAACATTAAGATCACCCGTTCTGCCGACCCAAATTGAAACTGCAACACCCCCCGATTTTCCGAATGGGATGAAAGATATTTGGTTCCCCCAACATCTTTTATTACAGTCATGAACGGTTGTTTGATGGACACTTTTTTAGCAATTACCGAAAACACAAAATTAAAATTTATCAGTTTCGAATGTAATGCAGTGAGTATTTTAGAGAAAATAAATAAGAAATTGGCAGTTACAGAAATTACCCTAAAACCCTAAATTGTTATTGAGCCCACTGGACACGAAGAGCAATTAAAGAAAATTTTAGAAATGAGTAAAAGGGAGCTTATCATCACCAATTCAGTAACAACAAAAAATAATTTAGAGCCGATAACTACGTTTTTTAGTTTTAAAAATGGATAATAAACCCCTAAAATCAGTAGCCATAATCGTTGCTCATCCTGACGATGAAATCTTGTGGGCGGGCGGAGCAATTTTGACTCATCCCTATTGGAATTGTTTTATTGTATGTCTTTGTCGTAAAAATGACGAAGACCGAGCTACCAAGTTTTACAAAGTGTTGAAAATCCTAAATGCCACTGGTAATATGGGTGATTTGGACGATGAACCTGAACAAAAACCTTTGAGCAATGATGAGGTGGAACTATCAATTTTGGATTTATTACCACAAACTCATTTTGATTTAATTATTACTCATAATCCGAAAGGTGAATACACCAGACATTTGCGGCATGAAGAAACAAGCAAAGCCGTGATTTCACTTTGGCATGAAGGCAAGATAAGTACCAATCAACTTTGGGTTTTTGCTTACGAAGACAGCAACAAGGCATATTACCCGAAAGCAATTGAAAATACGTCAATCTATAAGGTTTTGGAAGCTTCGATTTGGCAAAAGAAGTATGACATAATTACCGATGTTTATGGCTTTGAAAAAGATAGTTGGGAAGCCAAAACAACGCCAAAAGCAGAGTCCTTTTGGCGATTCGACAAAGCAAAGGAAGCCAATGAATGGGCGGAAAAAAATTGAATAAATAAATTTTTAATGTGATTTTAAGTTGAATATTTTATCGTAAATGCCTGATAAACAATTGATTATGTATAATTGTTAACGTATCAACTACTCTTCTATGAAAGTATTAGTGCTATATGATTATCCGCCATCGCCAGGCGGATTGGCAACTCAAGGCGACCTTTTGTATAAAGGACTTCTTGAATTAGGCGTTGATGCCAAAGCTGTTCACTTTGAATCTGCCCAAGAAAAAGAGTGGTATTATCGTTGGTTTCAACCTGATGTGGTGGTTGGTGTGGGCTATTGGGGACACACGCCGCAATTGGTTTTGCACCCACAACGCTACGGTATTCAGCCCGTTCCGTGGTTGGTTGCCGACGGCTATATTGCTAATTATCAGGAAGTTCTGAATGCGTTGCCGCTCATTTTGGTTACTTCCAAATGGGTGAAAGAAATGTACGTTCGGGATGGAATCAATGGCGACAAAATAGAGGTGCTACCCGTTGGTTGTGATACGGATACTTTTAAGCCTTACGATAAAAATGACCCGAAAATATTGGCAGTTCGGGAATCTCTGGGGGTTTCTCCCGACCAATTAATGATTTTAACCGTTGGTGGAGATGCCGCCTCCAAAGGGGCTCAAGAGGTGATGCAAGCCTTGTCAATTATTGATACAAAAGCTCCTGATTGGAAATATGTGTGTAAAGTTTGGCCTCAACCACGTACAAAATCGCAAAACTTAGAAGACCTACAAATGGCAACGGCTTTGGGTATCGAAAAAAACGTAACGTATGCCACCAATACCATTTCACGTAATTTTATGCCTTACCTGATTGCCGCTTGTGATATTTATGCCGCACCGTCAAGATTAGAGGGTTTCGGAATGCCACAAGTTGAGGCGGGGGCTTGCGGGAAACCCGTTATTGGCATAAAAGCAATGGGAATGTTGGATACTTTGGTGGATGGCGAAACCGCCTTTTTGGCAAACGTAGCTCAGAAAATTGTAGTGAATGAAGTTATTTTAGGCGATGAATCGGGCTTTGAAGACAATCATATTATCAAATTCAAAAAACCCCGAACGGTTGATTATCGTGCTAATGTGCAAGACATCGCTAAGGATTTATTGGTGCTGATGAACGATGCTTCTCTCCGTGATAAAATGGGAAAAGCGGGCAGAAAGCGAGTAGTCGCTAATTTTGATTACCGTATTGTTGCAAAAAGATTTATTGAAATTATGAATGATAAATTAGGTTTAACATGATGAATGCCCAACGCCAAAACGAAATAAATTTAGCCAAAAAAGCTGCCATCGAAGTGCTTCTGCACAATATGCACGGACCGTTTCAAGGGCTTCCACGCACGGCAGCTTGGGGTTATCCCGAACCTTATACCCGTGATTTGATAATTTCTATTTTCGGAATTGCCGTTTCAGGGAATAAAGAATTATTGAAAAGCGTTCGGAAAGTACTGGAAACCTTAGTGAAAAATCAGACTGAACGGGGACATATTCCGTCTTTGGTGCATGATCAAGATGATAGAGGATCGAGCGATACGACACCCTTGTTTTTATTGGGCGTTGGCATTTACAGACAAGTAAATAATGAACCAGATTTCTTGAAAGAAGCCGTTGATAAAGCTCTAATTTGGATGGAATATCAAAGCCCATCCGATAGATATTTGGTAGCTCAACAACCCACCAGTGACTGGCGAGATGAGCAATGGGTAATTGGTTATGGATTATTTGTTAATACATTGGTTTACAGTTATTTAATGCTGTTGAATCAACCTGAAAGAGCCAAAAAAATACGCCACGAAATGGGTCGTTTTACCATTACTGGTGGCACAATTCACCATCACGTACACGAAGGGTTAGTGGTGAAATATAAACCTTATTATGCTTTTTGGTCGTATAAAATTTATAGTAGCGAACGCTTTGATTTGTTGGGGAATAGTCTGGCTATTTTATCGGGAATTGCCTCATTTACCAGAGCCGATGAGATGGTTTCTTGGATAGAATCAGAATGTGAGGCAATGAAAAATCGGGGGGAATTGGTATTTAATTTACCCCCTAATTTTTTTCCGTTTACCAATCCAGAGGATCCCGATTGGCATCCTCGCTACAACGAATTTAATAAACCAGGCGAATATCATAACGGTGGAATTTGGCCCTTCATCTGTGGATTTTACATAGCTGCTTTGGTTGCCGCCAAAAGATTTGCTTTGGCAGAAGAAAAGTTAATTGCCCTTACGGAGTGCATAAAAAAAACGAATTTTCACACTGAAAATGCTCAAAGTACAACTTCAAAAGGTGGCTTTGATGAAAATTTAGCAAGTAGTCAATTTGGTTTTAATGAATGGATAAAAGCCCAAGATGGGAAACCCAAAGGACAAAATTGGCAAACATGGAGTGCTGCCATGTATTTATACGCTGCTAAATGTGTGGAAGAAAAAAGCACTCCTTTTTTTGAGACTATGCGAAAACATTAACGTATTATTTTCATTGAAACAACAAACAAAATGGGTTATCATAAAACAAAAATATCATTGATGCTTGCCTTAAATGTGCGGCTTACTGCAATCATTGTGCGGCTTCTTGCTTAGATGCATCTGATATTAAGACGATGGGGTGCTAAATCTGGGGACTTTTATATATCTATAAATTCTAATATATTTTGCCGTAACTTGTTTAACCATTTTGTGGTTATTTCGTCCCGTTTTCAATCTTCTTTGAGTAAACTTGGCGGTGCTTCGCATAACCTAAACGTTATAAAAAAATAAAATATGAAAAGATTAGAAAACAAAGTTGCCATCATTACGGGTGGGGCAGGAAGTATTGGCAAAATAACGGCAAAACTTTTCTTAGAAGAAGGTGCAAAAGTCTTTCTGGTAGATACAAATGAACATGACCTCAAAATAGTTGATGATGAATTGGAAGGTTCAAGAATTAAGTATTGTGTGGCGGATGTTTCCAAATCAGAAGATGTACAACGTTATATCAAAGAAGCCGTTGCTGAATTCGGGAAAATTGATATTTTCTTTAATAACGCAGGAATAGAAGGCGTAGTAAAACCACTTGTAGATTATCCAGAAGATGTTTTTGATAAAATTATGGCGGTCAATGTCAAAGGTATATGGTTGGGTAATAAATACGTTTTGCCATACATGAATGATGGTGGAAGCATCATCCTAACATCCTCTGTTGCAGGAATTGTGGGCTTTGCGGGTTTGAGTGCCTACGTAACGAGTAAACACGCTATTGTGGGGATTATGAGAGTGTCCGCAATTGAAGCTGCCCCCAGAAAAATTAGGGTAAATTCGGTACATCCTTCGCCCGTAAATAATCGGATGATGCGTTCAATTGAGGAAGGTGCATCACCCGAACATGGCAAAGAAGTCCAAAAGCAATTTGAAGCAACCATTCCGCTTGGACGTTATGCAGAACCCATTGAAATTGCAAAATTAGTTGTTTTTCTTGCCAGTGATGACAGTCAATTTATCACAGGAACAACGCAGGTGATTGATGGAGGATTGGTGGTGCAGTAAAATTCAAACAAGGTTTAATAGTGGGCAGTCATGCCGCTAATGGCTATCCCTATGCTTGAAATTAGAAGTTTTTAGAACCAGATTAGATTTTCAGGTTGGTTTTGAGAGATACAAAAAAGGTTGAGTAATTAGATTTATTACTGACCACAACTTTCTTTAAATTTGCTGAAAAGGTTTACGGTGGCACAACCAAAAAAGCCTCCAACCTTAAATGGTTCATCCCTCGCAAAAAGAAAAACTATCAAGTTGTCATTGATTCGTTGGTGTCCTCTGAACTTTGCGAAAAATTGCAAGAACCTGCAAATCAATACTATATCCGATTAAGAGAGCAATTAAAAACGTATCGCACTATTCAAAAAAGTGGAGGCTTTCCGCTGATTATGATGAATAAAAAAATCCTTTCTGTTGATGATATTGATTCGTGTTTACTGAATTTAAAAAAATATTTAGTGCTTTCAAACGACTTGGAAATTAACGATAATTCTATCATTTTACGGATTCCTTAGCAAATGCTGTTCAAAGTTTTCAAAAGCGAAAGGGACTTTCAGAAAATGGTAAAATAAATCAGCAAACCATTAAATAAATCAACAAACCCGTTTAATTCAGAATTAAGCAAATGATGGTGAACTTGGAGCGTTTGCGGTGGATTCCCGTTGAAATGGAAAAAGATTATTTATTGATTAATATTCCAGAATTCAAGCTACATATTTTTGAAAATGAAGTACCAATTTGGAATATAAATGTAGTAGTTGGAAAAGAGGTTAAATGAACCAGTATTTTTAAGGAAAATATGTCTCAAATTATTTTAAATTCCTACTGGGGCATTCCTACGAGTATTGTTCGCAATGAACGGGTGTTTTCGAGTGGAAAATCCGAAGAAATTAGCCAATTATTTGCTCAGAAATAACAGTGATTGGAATCCAGAGAAAGTTGAGAAAATTCTCACAACTAATGTACAAACAGGTATTCGAAACCCTACCGTTCCCGTGTATATTGCCTATTTCACGGCTTGGGGGTATAAATGGACAGCTAAATTTTAGGAATGATTTATATAATTTGGCTAAAAAACTATCAAAAGAAGTATTTGGGGAACACTTAGGAATAACCTATTTTCTAAAAACGCCTAAATTTATGTAACCATTTAATAATCAGCTCATTAAAAATATCAATATAAAACTAAAAACTCCCTAAACCCTTTTCTTACTGACAATGTGTGAATTATGTAAATTCTCAACATAATTATGTAAGCAAATCCCCTCAAAATATCATTGCTTTCACCAAATTGTACGCCAATCATGATTTTCATAAAAAACAGATAGATAATCATGTAACTTTATGTGAAGTATATGGTGAATGTACGGTGCAAAATGATGCTAAAAGAAGCACTTAAAAAAATGGAATTACATTTTGTGGTGATTGATTTATGGGAATTTAAAATTATGGAAAATCTAACGAATGAATAACGCCTTGAACTTAAAATAGTGCTTTTCAAAAGCGGACTTGAATTGGTAGATAATAAAAAAGCGATGCTGATTGAAAGAATCAAAAATGTTATTGTTAAGATGGTGTCTTATACCAGTGAGATTATCAAGACTAATTTTTCGGATTATTTGAGCGAGAAGTCCCACTACACCTATCTGGCAAATCTATTTTCGCAAGTGCAGCGAACAACCATCGAACAATTTATTATCTCCCATAAGGTTGAACGTATCAATGAACTTATCATTTATGGCGAGTGGAACATGACCGAAATTGCTATTTGAATGAATTACAGTAGCGTTGCTCACCTTTCAAACCAATTCAAAAAGTAACTGGACTTTCTCCTTCATATTTCAAAAAATTGAAAAATTGACGAAGAAGCCCGATTGAAGATATTTGTTGATGCTTTATTTGTTAAAGCCTTGGAAATTGAGTTTCTGCATTACGGATATTTTACGATAATACCTTTTACCAAATGGAAGGATTATGTTAAAAATTTATCCCAAAATCATGACTTCATTATCTTAGGTTATTACTTTATAAGTTTACAGAGCATTATTGATAAATTTTTTAAATATCAGAAGATTGAAAAATATAAGCGATTGTCATGCCCGTAAATAACTTCAATATCCAAGGTTTATTTTGATGAGACACTTCATTCGGATAATTTCAGACAAAGAGTATTATGACCATTACCGCACTATTAATTTAATTTACCTGCATCCATTTGCTGATTTCTTTGAATTTGAGCATTCGAATATTTACCAATTAAGCCATCTGTATTGGGGTTGGATTCGTGTCGGTTATTTGGATTAAGTTGGTAAAATGGAGGAAAAGAACGGTGGGCTTAAATAAATGAATTTTGTAAATTTCTCCTATAATTATGTAACACTTATTAAAATTAAAGGCATAATATTTACACAACGGTTGTCAACTTTTCCCATTTTGCTGATGTTTCAGAAACGAATCGGAAAGTGGTTTGTCTGAGAAAACACAAAAAAGCGAATTTTAATCAAACTAAATGACTAATATCATGACCAAGAACATGGGCGGCACTGACCGTTTTATCCGAATTATTGTGGCAATAATTGCCCTAACGCTCTATTTTACAGGTACTATCACAGGTACAGTTGGTATTATCGCTCTCGTAGTGGCAGGTATTTTCCTTCTAACAAGTTTTGTCAGTTTTTGCCCGTTATATTCTATTTTGGGTCTGAATACTTGTGGCGTAAAATGATTGGAATTAATAAAACTGAATTAACTCATTTTCCGTCTTTATTGATACTTTCACCAACGACCTCAAAAATATTTTGTCGGTAAAATGCCAACGAAGGTAAAATCATTATCGTAAATAAAATTTTGGTCAAAATAACAGCACAATGTTAAAACATCTCATTCGGATAATTTCAGCAATCGTTGAGTTTTTACCTTTAATGTCAAAAGGTCAGGGCGGCAATATTAAATCTGACACTGCAAAAATAGTTAGAAGAGCATTTTATAAGGTAATTGACGTTGAAAGTATGTATTATCTTACTGCCATTTTTGTCCTTCAAAAGGTTTGGTATAAAGATAAAAAATTAGTTTTTTAGGGATTGTCTTTTATCAAAATACCATTCCCTACGCTCGAATTAAACTCGAAAGGGGAAGGGAAATGATATTGGTTGTATTGATAAATGAAGTTAAAGGCAGTTGCAAAATTTGGAATCAGTGAATTTTGCAAACATTACCTAAAATTATGTAACACATTAATTATCAATAATTTAGACCTTTGATTAAGTCTATTATTTTATGTAATATTCTTCTAAATATTTTAAATATCATGAAAGGTAAACACACCGAAATTCTATCTGTACGACAAGGTAACAGATTTTTTGTAACGCTGAGTGTAAGCGTCATGCTCCTGATTTTTTCCAATCAAGCAATGGCTCAAAAGAATTGGAGTTTATCATTGAGAAACGGGGCAAATTTCACGACCACAAAATTGGGGGATTCAAATTTGAAGACGGGTTATGGTTTTGAAGGGACGATTGCCTATAAATTTCTTCCAAATTTAGCAATTTACACGGGTTGGGGTTGGAATAAATTTAATACTGATAGACTATTTACGCTGAGTAATATTGATATTGTTGAAACAGGATATCGGGCGGGACTACAATTTACTGCCCCAATCGGAACGTCAAATTTGAAATATTTGATTGCGGGTGGTGGTATTTATAATCATCTTGAAGTTGAAAATGCAGAAGGAAAAATGACGGACGATTCGGGTCATGGTTATGGTTGGGAAGTTGAAGGAGGCATTGTTGTTCCACTTGGAAGTCGTTTTAATTTAACGCCCACGGTTCGGTATCATTCTTTAATCAGAGATTTAAAAAATGGCAATTTACTAACTGAGGTCAACTTGAACTATATTTCAACGGGTTTGGGGTTATCTTACTTGTTTTAAGAAAGGCATGGATAATCTGAAAATATCTGGACTATTATTTTATTTATCGGGGGACAATTATTTTGATGGGAATTATCACTGCTGAAGCGATGAATCCTTCGGGTTATACAATTTTCAAAAATGAAATAAGTGACCTTGGAGCAACCAAACAGCCCAACAGTGTGAGTTTTGAACCTTCTTCGAGTATTTTAATAGCATCATGTGGCTGTCTGGATTGATGATTCTGACAGCTATATTTTATCAACATAATTACTTCAAAAAGCTACTTTTCACAATCCATGTAACGCTTTTTGGTTTAGGACTTTTGGCGTTGGCATTTTCCAAGAAACATTCGACCTTATCACGGAATGAGTGCAATAAAAAATCACTAACCTGCCGACCTAACACCCGTCGCTTCCATTTTGTAGTATTGTCGCTTTCAAATTGTCAATTTTGTTTCGGAAAATAGGTCTGCCCTTCGAGAGAATGGAAAACCGTAAATCTCATATGAAGTATGCCCATGCGAGATTATAAAGACATAAATGGTTACAAATTAGCGAGTTACGTTGAAGCCATTTATACGTATGCTACTTTCACTTTGAAGGATATTGGGTATAATTTATTGGAATAATAAAATCAAAATAACCTCAAACCTGTGAATTTTACAAACATTTCAAATAATTTTGTAACACTTTGATTCTCAGCAATCTACAACTTTGTGTAAATTAAATTTTAATAACATTACAACATAAAAAATTTAATTCTTGCGGCCTATATCTTGTAATAAGTGTCATTTCGTGACGATGCGTCTGTTGGATGTAGATAAGGAATAAGTGTATTCTCGTGGTAATAAATATTGAAAATTTGAGCAATTATTATTTTAGAAATTGGGGATATTTTTCTGACCCTGGCTATTATTCAACCACTAAAACCTACACCGTTGAAACAAATGTATTTTCGATAAAAGAGGATGAAATTATTTGTTCGGGGATTACCAAAACTACCGACCCAAGCGGAGTTACAAAGATGACTGATGAAATTGGGAAATCCCTCTTTAATGAAAAGGTTAAAGAGGGATTCATTAGCGATAAATAAGATTCATAAAATGAGTGAAATATGTAAATTTTTTATAAAATTATGTAATACTTATTAGCGTGTGATTTTTGATATTTGTAAGGAAGTAGGAAGTAATTGGCTTCAAATTTGGTCAGTTCATCATGATCTTTACGAAGAATATGACATTTAGTAGTTGTTTGAGGGCAAAACGAGGGGGAGGGGTTTCTCTCGTTTTTGTTTTATTAAATTTCAAAAAACGTGAATAATCAAATAAAATGGTCGGTTGACCAAATATATACCAAAATCGGTTTTAAGGGGTGTGATGGTCTCGGATGAAATATTAATTCTTTGCGAGGTTGAATTAACCAACACTGGTTACAAAGACTTGAAAATGGGAATAATAGAGGACAAAAATGAGGTTTTAAACACAATGTACAAACAAAAACATGACAAAGATATTGTTCCCGACTGATTTCAGTAAAAATGCCATTCATGCCTCTCTGTACGCAGGAATGATTGCACGAGGCATGAATGCCCACATAATATTGTTTAACGTATATTCAATACCTATGGCAACCGAATATCAGATTCCGCATGATGTGGATGGGTTTCTGAGAATGAGCAAAGAAATAGCTGAAGAGAAATTACATGAATTCGCCAGAGAATTAATTAAGGGTACTGGAATATCCCGTAACAAAATAACCCAAATAACCGATTACGGTCAAACTTCGGACAGTATTGTTAAAATTGCACAATCCGAAAAAGTTGATTTTATTATTATGGGAACAAAAGGCGTTTCAAATATGCTTGATAAATGGCTTGGAACAAATGCCCAAAATGTGCTTGAAGCGGCTGAATGCCCTGTTTGGGTTATTCCAGAAAATTCCCCTTTGAATTATCCAAAAGTGTTTATGTATGCCGCCGATTTTATAGAAGATGATATTTTGGCAACTCATAAAGTTTTGGAAATTGCCAGACCCTTGGGGGCAACGTGCAAAGTGATTCATATTCACGATTATTATGAGCTGATTTCAAATCGAACCGTGAAGGAAATAGTAACAGAATTGAATTATGAATTTGTAGAAGATGACGACGTAACCATCAAGAATATTAACCGACAGGAAGTTTACGACGGCTTAAAAACCTATGTCAGAACGCACAAACCCGATGTTTTAGCGTTAGCGGTTCACCATAGATCATTTTTAAGTAAGATTTTTGATAGAAGTATAACCGAACATTTTGTGCAGAAAGGTAATATCCCTTTGCTTACTTTTAGGAAATAAATCTGAAAATGCTTTTTGAACAATCGGGTATTGGCACACAAGATGATTTCAGAAGAGTCATTGGCAATAAACCCTTTGGAATTTTCATTAGGTCTATTTTGGGTTTAGATAGAAATTCAGCCAATTCGTTGTTTTCATCGTTTTTATCAAACGAACCATTGTCATCTCATAAAAATGATGAATTCAATTTTATGAGATGACAATTTACTCAAAACGGTAAAATTGAGGCACAAATGTGCTATGAAACATCGTTCACTAAATTTTATGAAAGTGGTGTAATTGGTATTTTCCCAGAAGTTGATTCAAAAATTATTCACATTATTCAAGAGATAGATCAGCGAGCTATGATTGGGTAATGATGAGATATATTCTTCAAGGTAACTTAAACAGCTTCTTAGATTTCTCCAAAATATCAAAACGATAACTCTTCAACTGGTAAATAACAACTGACCACCGTCAATTTATCACTCGTGATTTCCAAGTTACCCCCGTGTATTTCCACAAATTCTCGACACAATATCAATCCTAAACCTGAGCCTTTTTCTTTGGCTGTGCCTCGGG
>JAYVRF010000207.1:0-13800 GCA_043756925.1 Arcicella sp.
CTCTTGGAGTTGCTAAATATGACGGTTTCTTTATTGAAGTATTGTATACATTATCTTTATTTTTTAACAAAATGGACTTAATAAATGGAATGATTTTGCCAAATAGTATATATGAAGTTAACGAACTTAATAAAAGTATAACGACAGTAAAAATATTTTCAATTACATGATTAAATAAGATAAACTTTACTACAATAAAAAGAATTGTTAAAAAAAAATAAATGATATATAGGAATAAAAATATTCCCCCTTCTTGTGAATCCAAGATTTTTTTAAGTAAGCGGTTTACATAATAAATTGGTATTGATACTATCAATATGATAATTAGAAAGTAGATGTTAATATCCATATTAAATTTATTTTTTATAATCTGATTTTGTATTAAACAATAGAATATCGCATTATCCCAATTCCCTCCACAAAGATAAAAACAAAAAAGTGGTCGGTTTATGGGCGACCACTTTTTTATAGGTAAATATTTTGAGTTTACGCCGCTAAATCCAAAGGCATAAACTTTGCCATTACGCCAAAGCCTTGCATAATCTCTGCTAATTCACTCAGATATTTTTCTCTAATTTCTCTACATTATTCAATAATTGACATTGGACTATCTGCCTCACGATGACGTTTGAAGGTATTTGTATTCATTTCTATCAATTGAAACAAACGAGCAATAATTAATACTTTTTATTCTCCATCTTTTATAAATTCTTGATTCTCTTCCATGATTAAACTCTGCATATTCATGTTGACATATTTTTTAATCCTACTACATTCTATCTAAGAACTTTAACTTCTTTGGGTTACGCTTAATATGTTGAATATCAATTAGGTAAATCTTGTTTTCTTCTATGTAATAAATCAAATGATAGCTTTTTTGAAATTGATATGACGATACACTTATTTAGTATTTACTGTTTTCAGAATAGGATATGAAAGAGGATAAACAAATAATTTATCTATACAACTAACAATATACTTTTTAAAATCTTTGTGAGATTTTAGTGATACTTCTAATAAATATCATAAAATTTCATCAAGGCTATCATAAAATTGATTGTTGGCGTGAATTTATTTTCAAAGCTAATGTTGTCGTATTTCAATATTGTTTGAATCTGTTGGTAAAAATACGTATTTCCCATTAATTTTCCCTAATTTTAATTCCAAAGAACATCTATATTCCCAAATGTTCCATCAACGAAATATTCGCCAATGAAATATCTATTCCAAATACTATTTTTCGGGTTGTTTTCTGCTTCTGCCGTGGCTCAATTCAATCAGCTTGGACAAATTGATATTTCCAAAGACTCTAAATTTGATGAGTCTATTTCAATATTGCCTTTGAATGAAAGGGGAATGTTATTGACTTTGCAAAAGGAGGGTTTTTTTAATCGGAATGTAGCAAATTGGGTATTTTACCGATACGATACCAATCTTAATGAACGTTGGCAAACTACGCTAAATTTGGAAGCTGGCTTTGAATCCGTGATGTCATATCAGAATGAAAATTATCTATTTTGGTTATTCCAAGAACCCGAAACTCCCAAGATAATTATCGTTCGATTGGACTTAGAAATGGGTGAAATTGACGAATTTAAGGGAAAATTATTAGGTAATGTGAATATAGAATTCTTTAAAGTTTTAGAAAATACTGCCTTTTTAGGAGGAGATTATTTCGATAAGCCCATTGTCATTTCCTTTTCATTTTTCCACCAAAAAGGAACTGTTTTGCATGGTTTATATGACGACCATTTGGAAATTAATGGTTTGGAAGTTGATGATAAAAGAAATGAACTCAACGTGATTGTGAAAGAGCGACGAAAAGGAAAATGTGGGTTAGCGATCCAAACCTATTCTGCCGAAGGTAAAACGTTAAGAACCATCCATGTGCCTGATATAGAGGGGAATAGCCTAAGTTTTATCAGTGGGAAAATGTTACCACTTAATGAAAAAGAGACGCTTTTAGTGGGTAATTATTCCAATAATTGTAATGATTTTTCAAAGGGATTATATCTCACACGCTTGGAAGAAGGACTTGAAAAAGGGACAAGTATTATCAAATTTGGCGACATGAAAAACTTTTTCGCCTTTATGTCACCGAAGCGTCAGGAGAAAATGAAGGAGAAAATTGAACAGAAAAAGAAGGAAGGGAAAGAGCCTAATTTTAGTTATAAGTTGCTGGTTCATAATTTATTAGCAACTGATAAAGGTTCGGTATTAATTGCAGAAATATATTATTCTCAACCCAAAAATAACGCTTCTTTATCAGCTTCAATTATGGGAATAAGGTCGGGGGATAAAGTTAGGCGGGAGGAAGAATATACTTTTACGCACGCTGTGATTTGTGAATTTGATAAAACGGGAAAAATTTTGTGGGATAATGCTTTGGTAATGGATAATTTGGTAAGTGAAGATTTGGTGGAGCAAGTACAAGTTTCAAAGTTGAACGATAAATGGCTTTTGGCTTATTTGAAAAAGGGAAAAATCAATTTGCAACAACTCAAAGAAAGCGAACACGTTGGCGAAAAAGAAACCTTTGAAATTAAAACGGACGGAAAAGCCAAACCCGATGAAGAAGCAAATGTAGCGGCTTGGTATGACCAAAATTTTGTAGTCTGGGGTACTCGTAAAGTTGAAACTAAACGTGCTGACGACCCTTTGAAGGAGGTTTTTTATTTGAGGAAGTTAGGATATGAGAAAGGACGTTAATTGTTAAAATTGAGATAATAATTACCTAAATTTGCACCTCAATAAATATAATTTAATGTACCACGATGCACTTCAACATCTCCGTAAAGGCGATATTATTCTTTATCCTTCCGATACCATTTGGGGATTGGGCTGTGATGCCCGTAATGAAAAAGCCGTTGAAAAGATATTTTCATTAAGGCAATACCCTGATAATAAGGAATTTGTCATTTTGATTACTAAAATAGAGCAACTTTCTGAATACGTTTTAGAAGTTCCAGAATTAGCTTGGAATTTGGTAGAATTTGCTGAAAAACCTTTGACCGTTATTTACCCAAAAGGGAAAAATTTACCTACTAATTTGATGGGAGAGGATGGTTCAATTGCCATTCGGTTAGTGAAAGATGAATTTTGCAAGGGTTTGGTTCATAAATTTGAAAGAGCAATTGTTTCAACTTCTGCCAATATTTCAGGGCAATCTTCTCCTTTGAAGTTTGAAGATATTTCACTCGAAATCGTTAATGGAGTGGATTATATTTTAAGAAATCCCAAAGGCGAAAATAAAAATCCACAACCTTCACAGATTATTAAATTGGGGTTGGATTTTGGGTTTGAATTTATTAAAAAATAGCATCAGACCACAGATTGTACGGATTTAACAGATTTTCATGAGGACGCACACTCGGATTTTTAAAATATGTATCTGACTATGAGTTTCAGTGAAAATGTGTACAATCCTTGACCTAATGTTAACAGAATTATTTTTGAATTAAATATGAATTTTACAGAAACATTAGACACAAATCCCATCTTCAAATTGGTCTCAGACTCGGCTAAGCAGTTAAATACCAGAGCTTTTGTGGTTGGCGGGTTTGTTAGAGATTTAATATTACAACGTTCCTCCAAAGATATTGACATTGTCTGCGTGGGTTCGGGCGTGGAGTTAGCCGAATTAGTGGCAAAAAAATCTGGACGAGATGAAGTTTTTCTTTCGGTATTCAAAAATTTTGGAACGGCACAATTGAAAATTGACGATTGGGAAGTTGAATTTGTGGGGGCAAGACGAGAATCATACCAACGAGATTCACGCAAGCCAATTGTGGAAGATGGAACGCTCGAAGACGACCAAAATCGGAGAGATTTTACCATTAATGCTATGGCTATTTCCTTGAATGACAATGACTTTGGCGAATTATTTGATCCATTTAATGGCTTGGAAGATATTCGTAAAAAAAGTATTAAAACCCCCCTCGAACCTTCGATTACTTTCTCGGACGACCCTTTGCGAATGATGCGAGCGATTCGTTTTGCGAGTCAGCTAAATTTTGATATTCATCCCGATACTTTTGATGCTTTAATCAAAGAAAAAGAAAGAATTGAAATCATCTCGAAAGAACGAATTACGGACGAATTAAATAAAATTATTCTCTCCAAAAAACCTTCTTACGGCTTTCTTTTGCTTGATTCTTGCGGATTATTAGGTTTGATTTTTCCAGAATTTGTGAAGTTAAAAGGCGTTGAAACCGAAGAAGGGAAGGGACATAAAGACAATTTTTATCATACCCTTCAAGTGTTGGATAATGTTGCCCAAAAATCGGGCGATTTATGGATTCGTTGGGCGGCAATTTTGCATGATATTGCCAAACCCGCCACCAAACGCTTTGTCAAAAATAAGGGCTGGACTTTTCATGGACACGAAGAAATGGGGTCAAAATGGGTAAAAGGAATTTTTACAAATATGCGTTTGCCTTTGAACGAAAAAATGCGGTTTGTAAAAAGTTTGGTACGCCTACATTTACGACCAATTGCTTTGTCAAAAGAAGCTATCACCGAATCAGCTTTGAGACGATTATTATTTGAGGCGGGGGAAGATTTGGAAGGTTTGATGATTTTATGTAGAGCCGATATTACCTCAAAGAATGGCGAAAAAGTAAAACGTTATCTCCGAAACTTTGATATTGTTGAAGAGAAATTAAAAGAGGTTGAAGCGAGTGATAAACTTCGTCAATTTCAACCAGAAATCACGGGCGAGATGATTATGGAAACCTTTGGCATACCGCCTTCTCGTGAGGTTGGAATTATCAAAATTGCTTTGCGTGAAGCCATTTTAGAGGGAACAATTGCCAATACAGTTGAATCAGGAATGCCTTTTTTATTGGTTGAGGGGGAGAAATTGGGCTTGGTGGCGATTTGTGAAAAATAGATAACAGATTATACAGATTGAACGGATTCACACTGGGACGCACAGTCGGATTTTAGAAATTTTATCCGTGTAAATTTGTATAATCTGTGTCATTGGTGGTCTAATCTGATAAACACAAGTTTATCATTTCTAATCCCTCAAAAAGCTAAAAAATCCTTATAAATGTCATAATTTTGTAATCAACAAACTATAAACAAAACCATGACATTTTCAAGAATCACGGGAATTGGGCATTATGTGCCCGAAAACGTAATCACTAATCAATATTTAGAAACATTAATGGATACGACTGATGCTTGGATAACCGAGCGGACGGGTATTAAAGAACGACGTTATTTTACTTACGGCAAAGATACGAATGCTTCAATGGCGGCTGAGGCATCAAGAATTGCCATTGAAAGGGCAGGAATTACCCCGAAAGATATTGATTTTATTGTCTATGCAACCATCACGCCTGACTACTATTTTCCAGGACCAGGTTTTGTGATGCAACGTGAATTAGGTATGCAAGGCATTGGCGTTTTGGATATCCGTGACCAATGTTCAGGCTTTATTTATGCCCTTTCAACGGCTGACCAATTCATCAAATCTGGAATGTACAAAAACATTTTGGTAGTTGGTTCAGAAATTCAATCAACCTTTTTAAATACCAGTAATGAAGGTCGTGGCGTTGCCGTAATTTTTGGCGATGGGGCGGGGGCAGTGGTCTTGCAAGCCACTGAAAATGAGGAACATAGAATCCTCTCAACGCATTTGCACGCTGATGGAACTTATGCCGAAGAGTTGTACGTAAAAGACCCAGGAAGTAGTCGCCCGAAGCGTTTTTATGATGATTTGGTGGAAGATAATAAAACAGGAGATGTGTTCATGAACGGTAGTACGGTTTTCAAACACGCCATTGTTCGGTTTCCAGAAGTAATAAAAGAAGCATTACAAAAGAATGGTTTGACACCAGAAGATATTGATTTATTAGTACCTCATCAAGCCAATCTTAGAATTTCGGAGTACGTTCGTCAGCAAATGAAAATGCCCGAAGAGAAAGTGATGAATAATATCCAAAAATACGGAAATACAACGGGAGCATCCATCCCAATTGCCCTTTGTGAGGCATGGGAATCTGGCAGAGTAAAAGATGGTGATTTAATTTGTTTAGCGGCTTTTGGTAGTGGATTTACTTGGGGTTCGGCTTTAATTCGGTGGTAGTGATAGTAATTTGGTAGATTTTATAAAGGTCTGTAAATCAATAATTTACAGACCTTTACTATTATAAAACTAAAAATTCCTAATCATAATTCAAAACAGGAGCCAACCATTTCTCAGTCAATTCCAAACTCATTCCTTTGCGTTCTGAATAATTTTTCACCTGGTCTTTGGCAATTTTTCCGATGGGGACGTACTTACTTTCTGGATTTGAAAAATAAAAACCACTTACTGAACTTGCTGGGTACATCGCAAAACTTTCCGTTAGTTGAATTCCAATTTTTTCTTCAGCTTGCAGTAAATCAAATAGTGCTTTCTTTTCGGTATGGTCTGGACAAGCTGGATAGCCTGGTGCAGGACGAATTCCTACGTATTTTTCTGAAATTAATTCTTCGGGCGTAGCAATTTCATCCGTTGCATAACCCCAGAATTCCTTACGAGTACGCTCGTGCATGAGTTCCGCAAATGCCTCTGCCAAACGGTCAGCCAGTGCTTTTACCATAATAGAGTTATAATCGTCGTGGTCTTTCTCATATTTTTCTACCAATGGTTCAATACCAATTCCTGCCGTTACAGCAAATGCCCCAATATAATCATCCTTGCCCGTTGTTTCAGGAGCAATAAAATCTGAAAGACAATAATTTGGTAAGTTTGCCGCCTTTTGTCCTTGCTGACGAAGGTGATGTAAAATCGTTTGGGTATCGGTTTGTGTCATCAAATTTCCATCTTCCGAAACAACGGTATTACTCAAAAGATTATAACTTGTATGCTGATGATTGCCATGTTTTTCGCAAGGAATTTCTCTGGTAATTTCCTCAAAATGATGTAAGATAATATCATCTCCAATGGCATTGGCGGGATAAAAACCAACCACTGCACGAGCTGTAAGTAACTTATTATCAATGATTTCCTTTAATAATACTTGGGCATCATCAAATAATTTTTTCGCTTCAATTCCTACAATTTCATTATCAAAAATCTTTGGATATTTACCCGATAATTGCCAAGTCGAAAAGAAAGGTGTCCAGTCTATGTATTTCGCAATTTCAGCTAAATCATAATCCATAAAATATTTATTGCCTAAAAATTGTGGCTTCGTGGCTTTGAAATTATTCCAATCAATTTTTGGCGTATTCAAACGAGCTTTTTCTATCGGTACGTAATTTTTATCTTTCTGACGGCTTGCATGATCTATTCGTAATTGTGCGTATTGAGCCTTTATTTCATCAAATATCTCTTTACTTGTTTGTTCATTTTGCATTAAACGACCCGCCACGGGGACACTTTTGGACGCATCCAAGACGTGAATAACGGGTCCTGAATAATGGGGGTCAATTTTTACGGCCGTGTGAATTCGTGAAGTGGTTGCTCCACCAATCAACAAAGGAATGGTAAATCCTTGGCGTTCCATTTCTTTAGCAACTCCCACCATTTCATCCAAGGATGGCGTAATCAAACCCGAAAGTCCAATAATATCTACGTTATGTTCACGGGCAGCGGCAAGGATTTTTTCGGTCTGAACCATCACTCCCAAATCAATGATTTCGTAATTATTACAGCCCAAAACAACACCAACGATGTTTTTGCCAATATCGTGAACGTCACCCTTTACAGTTGCCATCAAAATCTTCCCAGCACTCGAAGAAACTTCGGCTTCGCCTTCTACGTGATTACGGAGTTTTTCTTCTTCAATAAAAGGAAGAAGATAAGCCACCGCTTTTTTCATAACTCTTGCCGACTTTACTACCTGTGGCAAGAACATTTTTCCTTCTCCAAACAAATCTCCGACCACATTCATTCCGTCCATTAAAGGACCTTCAATTACGTGAAGAGGCTTATCAACCAATTGACGGGCTTCTTCAACGTCTTCATCAATAAATTCGGTAAGTCCTTTAATCAAAGCGTGTTCTAACCGTTTTCCAACGGGTTGGTCACGCCATTTATTATCAATTACTACTTCTTTTCCTTTTGATTTTACCGTTTCGGCAAATTTAATCATGCGATCTGTTGCATCATCTCTACGGTTCAAAAGCACATCCTCACACATTTCGAGCATATCGGCGGGAATATCCGAATAAACCCCTAATTGAGCCGCATTTACGATTCCCATGTCCATACCTGCTTTGATGGCGTGGTATAAAAATACGGTGTGCATTGCTTCACGAACGGGTTCATTACCTCTAAAAGAGAACGAAATATTAGAAACGCCACCTGAAACTTTGGCGTAAGGTAAATTCTCTTTTATCCAACGAGTAGCGTTTATAAAATCAACCGCATAATTGTTATGTTCTTCCATACCCGTGGCAACGGTCAGGATATTGGGGTCAAAAATAATATCCTGCGGAGGGAATTTTACTTTATTTACCAAAATATCATACGCTCGCTGACAAATTTCTTTACGCCTTTCAAAACTATCCGCTTGTCCTTGTTCATCAAAAGCCATCACGACCGTACTTGCTCCGTAACGTTTTACTTTTTGGGCGGATTCTATGAACTTTGCTTCTCCTTCTTTCAGTGAAATAGAGTTGACGATTGATTTTCCTTGTACACATTTCAATCCCGCCTCAATCACTTCCCACTTCGAGGAATCAATCATAATCGGCAATTTGGCAATGTCTGGTTCAGCCATTAATAGGTTTAAAAACGTCTTCATTGCCTCCACACCATCAATCATTCCTTCATCCAAATTCACATCAATCACCATTGCTCCGCCGTCCACTTGTTCACGAGCCACTGCAATGGCGGCTTCATAATCTCCTTCACGCACCAAACGAGCAAATTTCTTTGAACCCGTTACGTTGCAACGTTCGCCAATGTTTACATAATTAGTTTCCTTCGTAATATTTAAAGGTTCAAGACCCGACAACTTCTGGATGGGTTCAAAAGTAGGAATAATTCTTGGGGGATATTTTGCGGCTACTCTGGCAATTTCGGCAATGTGGGCGGGTGTGGTTCCGCAACAGCCCCCGATAATATTCATGAAACCACTACTCAAAAACTCTTCCACAACAACGCCCATTTCTTCGGGCGTTTCGTCATATTCACCCATTTCATTCGGCAAACCTGCATTGGGGTGAGCCGATACTAAAAAGGGTGCTTCTTTGGCTAAAATTTGTACGTAAGGACGCATCAAATCTGCTCCTAATGCACAGTTCAAACCTACCGATAACAAATCTAAATGAGAAATAGAAGTCAAAAATGCTTCAGTAGTTTGTCCAGATAAGGTACGGCCTGAGGCATCCGTAATTGTCCCCGAAACCATGATGGGAATTTGAACATTCAGCGGTTGAGGATTAGGATTTATTTGTCTTGGAATTGATTGACTTACTAAGGGTCTAATTATTCCATTATTTCTATCGCTTTGGTATAAATCAATGGCAAACAAAGCTGCCTTCGCATTCAAGGTATCAAAAATGGTTTCGACCAATAGTAAATCTGCCCCACCGTCCATTAAGCCTTGAATTTGTTCGTAATATGCATCAACCAATTCATCAAAAGTAACGGCACGAAAACCTGGGTCGTTTACATCGGGTGATAACGATAAAGTTCGATTAGTTGGTCCAATTGAACCCGTTACGTAACGTGGTTTATGGGGATTTTTTGCCGTAAATTCGTCAGCTATTTCACGGGCAATTTTGGCAGATTCGTAGTTCAGTTCATACACATAATTTTCCATGTGATAATCCGCCATCGCAATACAAGTGCCTGAGAATGTGTTAGTTTCGGCAATATCTGCCCCAGCCTCAAAATATTTTGCATGGATTTCTTTGATAACTTCTGGACGAGTTATCGAGAGCATATCGTTATTGCCTTTTACTTCATGCGGAAAATCTTTGAACTTCTCGCCACGATAATCAGCATCGGATAATTTATATTCTTGAATCAACGAACCCATTGCTCCATCAAGGACAAGGATTCGGTCTTTCAATACGTCTTTTATATTTGGTTTATTCATCATCTGTGTTATCAGTCTTCTTAGCAAAGTACAAATTTACCATTTATAAATCTTTGCAATTATTCTTTCAATAAATTCTACCACAAATTTATCGGTTTTGGATAAATAATTTACTTTATTTCAAATAATTAGATATATTTACTGTAATTATTCGTAAATACAGATATTTCTAACTAAAAAAATAAGGTATTTTTCCGAGAAACGATAAATTATCTTTTAATATTATGGCAATAAAAATGGACTCTACCGACAAAGAAATTCTTAGACATTTACAACAAGATGCCCTCTTGACCACTAAGGAATTAGCCTCTCGCCTAAACCTTTCACCAACGCCCGTTTATGAGCGGGTGAGGAGGTTAGAAAAAGATGGTGTTATCAAAAAATATGTTGCTTTAGTGGACAGAGAGAAGGTTGCAAAGGATCTAATGGTCTTTTGCAGTATCCGTTTGAAAGAACATGCCCAAGAGGCAGGAGCTAAATTTGTACATGAAATTGTTGGATTAGACGAAGTGCAAGAATGTTATAATATTTCGGGAGATTATGATTTTATGTTAAAAATTATCGTCCATGACATGCGAGAATATCAGGCATTTTTAATGAATAAGTTAGCATCTTTAGAGAACATAGGCAGTACGCATTCAATTTTTGTTATGTCGGAGATTAAGCATGAGACGGGATTTTTAGTAAGTTGAGTTTAAGAAGCTGTTTAAGTTAATCTTTTGGGCTACAAATTCATCTTCTTGAGGAATTTTCGCCATCAAAATTTAACTTAAACAGTTTCTAATATTAAGATTTGATTCAATAGTGAATCTGTATTCATTCCTTTATGAGTGAAAACTTACTATGCAATAATTGGGTTAAAATTTTCAATTACCTGACAATTTTTATGGTAGAGGCGTATCGCATTTTCTGAAAAAAATGTTAGAGTACAACTTTCTTATCTCTGTTTCATGAATTAGACACCTCTAAAAGTCCTATTAAATTCCTCACTAAAAAATAAAACAGTAGTTTTAACAATTTATGATTAATTTTGCAATTCCATTTTTATAATAAAAATGACATTATTGATTTGTCCTCGTGTTAAAAAAGACAAATTCCAGAAGTCAAATAATTCTTAACTAACAAGTAATAAAAACATTTTATAATATTTAATTAATTGATTATCAGTTGATTAAATCGTTTGAGTTACTTCTCCATTATGATTTTTAAAAGTGTTTATGTTATCGTATCTCTTGTTATTGTTAATTTAATTAATCCTTCATCAGACGAAAAAGCCAACACAGGAATCGCTTCGTTTTATGCAAAAAAATTTGAAGGAAGGCGTACTTCAAGCGGACAACGCTACCGAAGTTCATCCCACACCGCCGCCCATCGCACTTATCCATTTGGCACTTTACTGGAAATCACAAATCACGATAATGGCTTGAAAACCATCGTCCGTGTAAACGACCGTGGACCTCACGTAAAATCACGTTTAATTGATTTGTCTTATTCTGCTGCAAAGGATTTGGGATTAATAAATTCGGGAATTGCCGACGTTACATTGAAAGTAATTTCAATGGGTAAATCATCTGACGTTCAAGAAGCTGAGGATGAAATAGAAATTGAAGAAGATAAGACAGAAACTTTAATTGCCAGTATTTTTCCAACTTTCAAATCAGATTTCATAAAGAAAAAATACCAATATATGAATGTGATGAAACAATTGGATGGTAGTTTAAAAGTTGTTTATTCGGATGTGCGTCAAAAATAAGGATGATTGCACACCGATTAAAAGGGTTAGACATGGATCAGAATTATTATTCGTGTCTAATTCGTTTATATGTGTGCTATTTTCCTTTAATCACTTAAAAGTTCTTTACCCTACCAAAATTTGTTCCTACCTTCTTCTTTTATAAAGAATATTTCACGTGTAAGTAATTCATGTTCAGTGCCACTTCTATTGGCAATAATTTCTTCGATTTCCGTGTTTCAAAAGACTATTTTTTAATTAAGCGAAATAAATATACGACAAATTATAACCTTAGTCTTCTCTTTGTTTAATTTTGGATAATAAACTCATCATTTCTTTTTTTTAAAAATCATGAAAATAGCCATTCACGGGCGAACATTTAAGGAGGAAACCAAACCATTTGTTCAAGCAATGTTTGATTCGTTTGTGCATGAAAATGTTGAACTCCAAATCTCTGAATCCTATTGGGCAGTTCTTTCCGAGGCGGGAATAACGCATTCTGCAACTTCATCTTATACTGATAAACAAGACCTTTTTGAAGCTGATTTTGTATTGAGCTTGGGAGGAGATGGTACGCTCTTAGATGTAGTTACCCACGTAGGCGACCGTGAAACACCAATTTTGGGCATAAATACAGGTCGCTTAGGATTTTTAGCAACGGTTTCACCCGATAAAATTCAGGAAAGTCTGAAAGAAGTTTTTGCGGGAAATTATACGCTTGATAAACGTACTTTGGTAGGCATCAATACAACTATAAATGGTGAAGTACTTGACATTTTTAACGGTACAAATTTTGGCTTAAATGAATTGGGCATTATGAAAACCGACACTTCTTCAATGATTATGGTGCAGGCATATTTGAACGGAGAGTTTCTAAATACCTATTGGGCTGATGGTTTAATTATTGCAACTGCCACGGGTTCAACGGGTTATAATTTAAGTGTTGGTGGACCTTTGGTGATTCCAACTTCCGATATTTTTGTAATTTCTCCAATGAGTCCACATAATTTGAATGTTAGACCTTTGGTGGTTTCAACGGATTCTGTTTTATATTTTGAAGTAGAAAGTAGAAGTAATAATTGCCTGATTTCCTTAGATGCTCGTTCAAAAGTGGTAGACAGTAATATTAAAATCAGCATGAAAAGAGAAAAATTCAAAGCAAACATCATCAAATTATCCGATACCAATTTCTTGAATACACTTAGAAGTAAATTGAACTGGGGATTTGATGTAAGAAACTAAAAGGAGGAAGGGAGAAATGGAAACAGGAGAAAAATATACTTTCTCATTTCCATTTTTATCTTCCTCCTTACATTCATTCCTCCTTTTATGCTACCGTAATCTCCTTAACCGCTGGCTTTATTTCTTCCTTTTTGGGTAATCCTACGTGCAAGATACCATCTGTGTATGAAGCCTCAATCTTCTCGCCATCCACATTTTTTGGTAAAGTGAATGTACGTTGGAATGAAGTATAATTAAACTCTTGACGGCTATATTTCTCCGTTTTCTCCTCGGTTTTTTCTTCTTGTTTTGCCGAAATAGTTAAACGATTTTCGTGAAGACTTAATTTAAAATCTTCTTTTTGTAGACCTGGAGCGGCAACTTCAATTTGAAATGCACTTTCAACTTCCTTCACATTCACGGCTGGAAGGTTATTGTATGCTACGTTGTTAAATGATTTTGCTGGAAACATGGTATCTAAATGATTAAAAAATTTGTTAAAATCTGATTTGTTAAACTGATTTGCTGGGTGATTTACGCTTAAAAGTCTCATGGTTTTATCGTCTTAAAATGTTGAAAGTTAATTTTTTGATTGATAATATGTAAGGTTTATTTTTATAAACTTCAAATCTCAACCGACATTTCCTAATTATTCAAATGTTATACCACCCTATTTTTAATGTCATTTTGTCTTAATATTGTAAATGTTAATAATTATATATGACATAATTTCCGAATTTATTAAATTTTACGTCATTTTCTGTAAATACTTATTTAACGGTAGGTTTGACCTATTAAGTG
>JAYVRF010000208.1:0-13748 GCA_043756925.1 Arcicella sp.
AGCTCCATACCTTTGAAAATATCCATGATTGATAACTGGTTGGTTATCATAAATATACGAAAAATTTAGCACTCAGTAGCTATCTGGTAAATTCTATAATGAAATTAAACATTTTACAGAATTCAAAACGCCGTTTAGTTTTGAATGACTACTTACCTCAAGAATACATCAGATGCGAAAATATTCATGAAATTATCCGTAGAGAAATACAAAATAAAATCAAGATTTTACCAAAATTGGCGAAAATCTCATTGGCAGGAATATACAAATTAGAAAAGGAATTCATCTTACCGTTTCAAAACCAGTAATTTTGTTGACCAATATTTACGGCTTCCAGTTTTGAATGTACTTGAAGTTTGTCATAAATATGCTCAATGTGTTTTCTGACAGTTTTTGCACTGATAAAAAGAATATTCCCAATTTGTTGATAACTAATTCCATTCGCAATCTTTTCTAAGATTTCAAATTCACGTTTGGATAAATTAAAGGATTCTGGGGAAGAAATAGATTTAATAGTTTGTTCACCTTTTTTACCAGCAACTACTTGCTGACGGAGTATTTGTAGCGTTTTCAAGGCAATAATTGGTGACATTGGAGCACCACCTTCAACGACTTCTTCTATGGCAGATACAATTCTTGATGGTTGTTCGTCTTTCATCAAATAGCCAGAGGCTCCCGCTTTGATGGCATCAAAAATCTTATCCTCACGGTCAAAAACGGTCAACATGATAATTTTTATGTCGGGAAACTTCATTTTTATTAGGCGAGTAGCTTCGATGCCATTCATCTCGGGCATTTCGATATCCATTAGAATCACTTCTGGATGTTCAGTGCTTGCTAATAAAACAGCATCGTGTCCATTCATAGCCTTGAATACCAGTGTAATTTCTTCAAAATTTGAAAGATTCTGAGAAATACTTCGCAACAAATTAATGTTATCATCCACAATGGCGGTTCTTATTGGCATTTTTAGTTTTTATTTGAATATTTCATTTCAAAGTTAAATGATTTAATTTCAAGCATCAATACGGCAAATAGCGTATTAATAAAACCACTTCTATTTTTGTGCCGATCCCCTTTTCTGATTGCATATTCAATTTTCCTTCAATTTCATTCGCTCGCTTTTCCATATTCAGTAAGCCAAAATGCAATCCGTTTTTTTTATTTTCAACATTGAAACCAATTCCGTCATCAATAATTGAAAATATAAAATGTTGTTTGATAAGTTTAAAATTTATAGAAATATGACTTGCTTGGGCATATTTATGAGCATTATTTAGGGCTTCTTGAATGATTCTGAAAAGATTCAACACTTGTGAAGAACTCAAATTAGTAGGTGTTTCCTCAAAATTTACCATGATTTGGCACGTTTCAAGCGAGGAGTAATATTTGAGTACGTATTGTTGTATTCTTGCCCTAAATTCAAGTACAGAAATTGTTTCTTGGTGCGTTACCCAAATGGTATCTCGTAAACTCTGGATGGCTTCTCTGACAAATTCGTTGACCATCTCGATTTTCTCAACCGTTAGTATATTTTTTCCTGCCAAATATCCCATATTATCCAAATTTGACGTAATAACCGAAAGTTGAGAGCCTACATTATCGTGCAAATCACGAGAAATACTTTCCCTTTCGTGAAGAAGATGGAGTTTTCCTTCATAAACAAGTTTTTGCTGGTATTCTTTTTCATCTCGCAGATTCTTGTAGCGAATCCCTAAACCACTTGATAAAACCAATATTTCAAATAGATAACACAACATTGTTCCTTCGATTTCTAATAACCAATGATTGGGGATGGATCCATAGTTTCGAAGAATCGAAAATATCGATAAGAAGACTAAGGGTATTGCACTAATCAGATAAATTTTACTCTCTAAAACCGCTATTTTTTTAACTAAGTTATAAGAAACTAAATAAAAGCTGAACAGAATAGGCAATAAAAAAGCAAGTGGGAATAGACTATTTGCATAGGGGGGTAAATTAATGTTTCGCTCACCAAAATACTTTTCAGCCCCCAAAAGTGGAATGGATATCAAATTGAGCAAGATACAGCCCCAGAATATTATTCTTAAAATAAATGGAAGTTTGAAGTTTAGAAACAAATATGTTTTGATGTACAAAAGAATAAAAATGATTTGAAGATTAAGAAAAAGCTGTCGAATACTCTTGCCATAAATGCCTAAGAAACCATTTTGATAATATGCCAAAAATAACCCTTTGTTCATGAAAATATAAATCAGAGCCATCAACACATAAAGAGCATAATACAAATAGGTGCGTTGGCGTAAGGCAATAAAGAGAATAAAACAAGATAAGGAGATAAAAAATAAAATACCACCAAAGCCTCCCCAAAAAAACTTTCGATTGATTTCGTTTTCAAAAAAATCCTCTTCATTCCAAATTTTGATGGGTGCAACAACCGTCAAGGTTCGGCGGAAAATACGGAGGTAGACAATTTGTGTACTTTGGGTAGCAACATCGATAAGAAAGATAGGATTATAATGTTTGACAGGCCGTGTTTCGTAAGGGTATTTCCATCCAACATTGGGGGATTTATAAGTTAACAACCCATTCTTAGTGACAAACAACATTACTTCATCTAAATACGCATAATCAACCTCAACAATTTTTTTTTGGGGTAGGGAGTTTCTATTGCTTATCGTAACCTTAAACCAATAGGGGACATTATCATGCCCAAAACTCTGGACAGAATTTTTAATCAACGTGAAATTTTTATTTTTTTTCAAAACGCTGTCTATCGTAAAGTTTGAGTGAGCATCCCGTAAATACCAAATGGATTGATTTACGCTTATTTGACCAGAAAGATGCTCGCAAAATAGTAGCAATAAGATTGTGAGGGTTAGTTTCATAGGGAAAGGTAAAATACACGACAGTTGCAGTATCAAAGCCGTACAGTGAATTTATGAATTTTGTTGTATCAATCAAAATTTATAAAATAGAGTTATTTTTTTCGGTAAAATCTTACTTATGCTAAGAAAAGTATAAGTTTTCAAGACTACAAAATGGGAATTCAATATGGATCGTATTTTCTTCCTTGAATACCAAAAAATACGGCAAATGCCTTATTGTAACGCAAAAAAGCAATCCTCAATTTTGTTGAACAAATACAAAATCTATTTCCATCATTTTTTTTATTCTGCTATTGTTCAAGTTGACAAATCAATTTTTTTTAAATAAAATGTATTCTTAATGTTTATCTCTTAAATAAAATGCCTTCCGTTGTAGGTAAAAACCCATGAAAAAAATGAAAACCTTCTCAAAAATCACTGTTTTATTCCTTATTTTAATAAGTCTGAATGCCTGCAAAAAGGACGAACCCGTTGCTCCAACGACTCCAGCAAGTACTAACTGCAAAATTTCCAAAGTGGATTACGGGGACGGATACATCGATTACTTCACGTATAATAGTTTGGGGCAGGTATCAGAATATTATTATGATATTAAAGATGCGAATGGTAAAACTGTACGTTCGGTTCCCACTGCTTACAGCTATGATTTAAGTGGTATGGTAACGCTTGCAAAATATGGCGATGGGTCGGGACAGGAAAGACTCACTTACACCAACGGTGCCTTGAATGCAATCGAAATGTTTAATGATAAAAATGTAAGTGTTTACAAGATTATAGTAACCACAGATGCCAACAAAAGAATTATTGGTATGAAAGATTCAGATAACTCAAATACTTCAAAGACAACCCGTGATGTACAAGGAAACGTACTTAAATATGAAGTTTTTGATAATAAAAATAATTTAATTCAAAGAGATGAAATTCTGAGGTACGATAATAAGAAAAATTGGGGAAGTGGACTTATTGGATGGCCTCTTAATTTAACACTTCCTTATGATTATTACATTACATATGGGGGTTATTTTATTGAACCATCCGGAGGGTGGGAAAGTTACAAGTTTTACTCAATTTATGATATTAATGGGAATAATACTGGAAAATTAAACCTAATGAATGATTACACTCGAAACTCACAATACAACAGTAACGGTTATCCCACTAAAACTGATATTAAAGATGCCGTAAATCTTACGGTTAATGACACAAGAATTTATTCTTACGCAAATTGTCAGTAAAAGTTGAATCTTTTCAAGACACTTCCAATCAGTATCATGTCAAAATAATTAATAAGTAGGTAAAACATCACACCATGAAAAAAAATGCAAGTATCCTTATCGCTTTCGTTGTATGGGCAAATTATTCAGTGGCTTTTGCCCAAACTGGCAGCAACAAGGAAGACTCATTGAGTCTTGGATTGAAACAGATAGCTGACATTGAAAGCACTCCCGTTTGGATAAAATTCAAGACTTCGGCTAAAATAAACCCAGAGACCCTTTTTGAGGATTATAAAGCTGCTTTTGGGTTATCAGATTTTGATAAAATGATAGTTGGTAAATCTTTTACAGACGATATTGGATTTACGCACCGCAACTACCAACAATTTTACAAGTCCATCCCTATTGATGGAGAATCAGTTAATGTTCATACGAACAAAAATGGCGAAACCTATGCTACCACTGGACGTATTTTGAAGGGAATCAATGTCGAGACATTACCAAAACTAACTGCACAGGAAGCCATTGATGTGGCATTAGCATTTGTGAATGCTAAGGAATATAGGTGGCAGAATCCTTATTTTGAAAACGAATTAAAGCAAAAGACCTCGATAGTAGGTACTACCTATTATCCTCAGCCAGTCTTGGTTGTCAAGGAAAAGCAAACAGTCAACTCTGGTACAGGAATCTTCCATTTAGCTTATAGAATGGATATTTACACTTCTGTACCTCTGTATTCTCAGCGGATTTATGTTGACGCTCAGTCGGGAGCCATCGTTGAAAAATATCCGCTTCAATCTAATTAATCACTCACAAATAAATTTTAGGATTGAAATGAAAAATATAGTCATACTTTCATTATTGTTGATAATTGTGTGTGCGAGTTTTAGAGTAAAAGCACAATGTGTAAATTTCACGAAATATCAACCTGCTGGATGGGATAATAATGTGGTTATATCTGCTATCACTGGCACTACTACCTCTGAGTCAGCTTTTTACGAAAACCAAACGCTGTACTTAGATATAGCCATCATTAATAATGGAACTTGCAACGCCTCCCAGACGGTAAAAGCCAATGTATTTTTGGATGGGGTTTTCAAAACGACCATAACCTATCCCATTTTAAACGCAAATTTTTTTGGGTTTTCGCAAGATTTTATCATATCTGGTTCTCTCTCCGTTGGAAATCATACCATTCAAGTTGATATTGATAGCCCCAACTTAATAGCAGAAACCAATGAATCGGATAATACTTTTACGAGAACTTTTACGGTGCAGCAAGGAGCTTGTGTTTCCACTCCAGTGGTTACGGCTTTTAATGGCAACAGAACATTTAACACGGAACATTACCTGAGCAATAATTTCAGAATAAAAGACCAATGTCAAACCGCTTCTATCAGCATAAGAGATTGGAATAGTACTACTACTACAAGTAATCCGTTGGAAATTACCAGTGCTAACAACGTATGGACAACCCAAAATCAACGATTTGGAGGCTCTGTTATGTGGGCTACCAAAACTTCGTACAATTATTATAGTGCCGTACATTCAAGAAATTCTTACAATGGAAGCAATGGAGCCGTATTAGGCTATATCAATGTAGTTTTTAACGGTGGCTCTACCGATAATGCGGCTATGGGTTCTTTAGGGGATATGTATGTAGGTTTGGGTGCTTCGGGTACCTTAGCTAATTCTTGGTGTCCCTTAGATATAATTGCCCATGAATATACCCATGCGGTTACGGCTTCATCTGCCAATTTAATTTATCAAAATGAATCAGGAGCATTGAATGAATCCTTTAGTGATATTTTTGCAGAAAGTGTAGAAAACTATACTCTTGGAAGTAATGATTGGTTAATAGGGGCTAATAGAACAAGTGGAGCCATACGAAACATGGCAAATCCAAATGCTTTTAACCACCCAGATACTTATTTAGGAACATTTTGGTTCACTGGCACTGGTGATAATGGAGGTGTACACTTTAATAGTGGTGTTCAGAATTATTGGTTCTATTTAATTTCCCAAGGTGGAAGCGGCACAAATGATAAAGGTAATGCTTTTAATGTTACAGGTATAGGTATTTCAAAAGCAAGAGCTATTGCGTTCAGAACTCTGACCGTAAATTTATTAGGTCAACCCAATGCCAATTACGCTACGGCTCGTACAGCATCTATACAATCGGCTCAAGAATTATACGGAGTGAACTCCGTTGAAGCGAATAGTATAACAAATGCGTGGTGTGCAGTTGGTATTGGCACTGCCCCCACGGCAGTAACGGTCGCTGGTGGTGGAACTTTCTGTAATTCCACGACAATAACCGCTTCGGGTGGTGCAGGCGGGACCATTTATTGGCAAGGTACTGATGGTAACGGAATATCAACTGCTACTCCTTCAACAAGTCAAGTAGTAAGTTCATCGGGTACTTATTATTTTAGATCCAATAACGGTTGCGGATGGAGTGCTGCTGGAAGTGTAACGGTCGCTATTAATACTGTTCCAAATGCAGTGACGGTTTCGGGTGGAGGTACGTTCTGTAATTCGACAACAATTACTGCTTCTGGAGGTTCGGGAGGAACTATCTATTTTCAAGGAACTATATCAAACGGAACTTTTTTTGGTTCAACTTCCACGAGTCAAATCCCCAATAGTTCTGGTACTTATTATTTTAGAGCCAATAATAGTTGTGGTTGGGGTACGCAAGGAAGTGCTACCGTTACTATAAATAATGTTCCCTCGGCTGTTAGTCTCAGTGGTGGAGGAACTTTTTGTAATAGTACCACTATTGCGGCAATTGGAGGAACTGGAGGAACAGTTTATTGGCAAGGCACCACGAGCAGTGGAATTTCAACGGCTACACCGTCCACAAGTCAAGTAGTGAGTTCATCGGGTACTTATTACTTTCGAGCCAATAACAGTTGCGGTTGGGGTACGCAAGGCAGTGCTGCAGTAAATATTATTTCAAATGTGCTAAACTTAAGTGGAATCGCCATAAATGGTTTGCAAAAAGCTGGGCAAACGATTTCATCTACCCAAAATATTCCCTCTGGAACAAATGCAAGCTATGAAGCTGGAAACAGTATCTTATTACAAGGCACATTTACCGCTGAAATAGGTGGTATTTTTAAAGCAGAGATAAAAGGTTGTAACAATTAGAGATGATCATGTTTATTTCACTATTTTAAAGTTAACCAGTTTGTGCCAACTGAGTATTGAATTGTCCCAATAATAAAGGATATCATTTTATAATTACAACTCATTTCAAAATCAAAAATCATGAAAAAAATATTTTATCTCGCCATTATCTGTGAACTTTCTTATTCTTATAATTTATTTTCACAAGCCCCTGTAGGTTTTCCAGATGGAATAACGGTGGGAAGTGGCGTATCAATCCCAGTAGGAAGTACTTACAAAATGGCTATTGCGGGCGGAATTATTACTGAAAAAGTAAGAGTAGCTATTAATGGAACACCTTTCTGGGCAGATTTTGTGTTTGATAAAAACTATCCACTTCGTTCATTAAAAGGAGTTGAAAGTTTTATCAAAATAAACAAACATTTACCCGAAATTCCTTCAACAATTGAAGTGACAAAAAATGGAATAGATTTGGCTGAAATGCAAGCGTTATTACTTCAAAAAATAGAAGAATTGACACTCTATTTAATAAAACAGGATAAAGAAATCAAGAGATTAGAAAGTAAAATGATTAAAATTTCCCAAAAAAGATAGAAGAATATTTGTTCAAAATAGACATTCAGCTTTGCCAAGAGGTGGGCTTAACGAACAATATTCATGATTTAGTCTCTACAAATATATGAGAGTTTAAAATTTTAGGAAATAGAACTGCATCCGTCCAGATTTCGCAAATAACTATATTAGCCATTTAAAATTCTATCCCAGATTTCCATTGAAAATTTCCTTGTTGTTGAAGTCTTAAGTACTTGTACTATATTAGAAGATGTTTAAATTTTAGTTTTTAATCAAAAAAAGGAATCGGTTTGTTATCTTTCAAACGACAAAATTTATAAGATATGCAAACTTGTTACGAAGTTATAACCGATTCCCGCAGTTCCACTGCTGATGTTAAATTATCAAAGAAATTGTAATTACATATTCCGATGAAATTGGTTCTTCGTCAATTTTGGTGAAAACTTTTATTTGGACTTTTACATAGAAATATTTTATGGAATAATGACACATATTTACTCGCTTACGATAATTTTAAAAGGTTGGAGAAGATTTTAAATAAATATTATAATTCCTTTTCACCAAAATTGACGAAGAACCAAATTATATCGGATTATTCAGTTAGCAAATCCTAAAAATTTATCCACGACACAAGAGGCAATGTTATACGAAATCATCAGTCAGCGTTACATTGTTCTTTTAATGCAATATGAAGCCTTTAATGATTACCGTCGTTTAGCTACTGCCTTGTCAATTGTTCAACTACCGATACCTTTAATCGTAGGAACAAAAAAACCTCAACGATTTATTTAATTGGCGGTATTGTTGGTATGTTGGCAGGAGGATATTTGATAGAAAAATTTGGCAAAAAACGCATGATTAACATTTATTTTCTGTTGATTGTGTCGATTGTACTTGTCCTAAATTTTGCGGGAGTTTATTGGCAAAATACGAATATGTTATATGGCTTCATTATTACCTATCGGCTGTTATATGCCTTCGCTAAAATTGGCGTTTTTGCCATAGCCATGCAGTGTTGCTCAAAAAATATTTCAGCCAGTCAATTTACCATTTTTATGACAATGGGTGCAATGGGTTCAATCGCAGGAGCTTTTTTAGTGAGTCCAATAAAAGAAAATTTTGATTGGAACGCTACCTTTATTTTTTTTGAAGTATTTATTGGCTTGGCTTGGTTGGTGCTACAATTTTTAAATATAGAAAAACACATAGAAAAAATAAACGCTCTTGAATATGAAAGTACCAATAGTTTGGTAGATTCTCTTTAATGTGCTTTAAAGGATTTTTGGGGTAAAATAAAAATGCCGATTCAATTAATTTTGAGATCGGCTTTATTTTTCCGTATCTTAATGGTAGAATTATTTACCAAACTAAAAATCATACAAGCAACATGAAAAAAACGATTATTTTAATGGCTCTCATCGGCTTTATTTCAACAAACTCCAACGGTCAAAATACCATTGCCTTGAAAGCTAAAATCGCCCAAAAAGCTGAAACCCTTGAAGCAAAAGTGGTGGCTTGGCGGAGAGATTTTCACCAAAATCCAGAGTTGGGAAACCGTGAATTTAAGACGGCTGAAAAAATAGCCAATCACCTTAAATCATTAGGAATGGAAGTGCAAACTGGAGTCGGTAAAACGGGGGTTGTTGGAATCTTGAAAGGTGCAAAGTCTGGTCCAGTAGTGGCTCTACGAGCAGATATGGACGGTTTACCCGTGAAAGAAAGAGCGGATTTATCATACGCTTCAAAAGCCGTTGGCGAATATAACGGACAACCCGTAAGCGTTATGCATGCTTGTGGACATGATACGCACGTGGCAATTTTGATGGGAACGGCTGAAATTCTTTCATCTATGAAAAATGAATTGAAAGGAACTGTTAAATTCATTTTCCAACCCGCCGAAGAAGGTGCTCCCGAAGGTGAAGAAGGTGGTGCTGCTTTGATGGTGAAAGAAGGCGTTTTGGAAAACCCAAAAGTGGATGTAATTTTTGGACTGCACATCAATGCGCAAACTGAAGTCGGAAAAATTAAGTACCGACCAGGTGGCACAATGGCGAGTTCAGACTGGTTTAAAATCAAAGTGAAAGGCAAGCAAACCCACGGTGCAAGTCCATGGCAAGGCGTTGATCCTATTGTTACGGCTTCACAAATTGTGATGGGTTTACAGACCATCGTGAGTAGAAATGCTCCAATCACCGAATCTGCTGCGGTGGTAACGGTAGGGCAAATTACGGGTGGAGTGAGAAGTAATATCATTCCCGAAGAAGTAAACATGAATGGTACAATTCGAACACTCGACCCTGCGGTACAAGATATGATCCATGCTCGTGTGGCTCAGATTGCTACAAATATTGCTCAAAGTGCAGGAGCAATTGCCGAAGTAAATATCACAAAAACGTGTCCAATTACTTTCAATGATGTGGCTTTGACTGATAAAATGATATCAACTTTGGAAGGTGTTGCAGGAAAAAATAATGTATCAATTACAGCCGCCGTAACGGGTGCTGAAGATTTTGCTTTTTATCAACAGAAAGTACCTGGATTATTTTTCTTCTTGGGTGGTGCAGCTAAAGGAAAAAAAGAAGGCGAAACCGCTCCACACCACACACCTGACTTCCAAATTGACGAAGGTGGTTTTGTATTGGGCATGAAATCAATGGCAAGTTTAGTGGTTGATTACATGGAATCTGGAAATGTTAAATAGTTTTCAGCAGACAGTTGGTAGGAATAAGCAACAAAAAGAGGAAGGTTTTCATTAAACCTTCCTCTTTTTGTTGCTGAGTTTTAAAATTACTCGTAGAAAATTTAACCGCTAAATTATCTTTTTCTTTTCTTGCGTTTTACCCGAGGAACTGGAGAATTTGAATTATTGGATGCTGCCCATTCGGTACTTTCTATTTGTTTAATTCTTTCCTCTAAATCAACAATTACACGGGCTGACATCTCTCTACTGGCGTCATTTGCTTCATTTAAAGACTTGTAAGCTACTTGTAGTTTATCATAATCAGACCCTAATTCACCGTATTTTTCACTCAAAGATTCAAAGTTTTCTTTGCTATCTTCTTGACATTTCACGTAGTCCTCATTTTTTCTCTTGAATTGGCTTTCCATACTGAAACGGTAACTACTCAATTCAGAATTTTCTTGACGTTCTTTCTGAACCTGATTTTCTAATCTACGAGCTTGGTCTTGAAGGTCTGTGATTTGTTTAGTATCCTGACAACTGGTTAGACAAACAAATAAGGTTACTGATAAAAGCGTGGAAATATTCTTCATAAAATATAAATGTTATGGGGTTATCATATTTTCACCTAAATTATTGATTCTTTCGTAGAAATCAAAAATACAGTGCTTTTTACTTTATCACTACACGAAAGTTTTTTTGAACTATTTTTTATCACTTCAAAAATGCCTGTCTTGAGGTTTATTATTTATTTGTGTAAAGTTTAAAACGGATAAATTTTCAGCTTAAAACAAAAGGGTGAGATCATCAAATAAAATCATGTTGTATTATATTCGTAAATCGGCAAATTCTATGCCGATAAATCTGAATTAATTTCAAAAAATGAGCCAATTATGTCATCTTTGAATCGGCTTTTAACTCACAATCGCTGATGCCTACCTATATCTCTAAAAGCATTGCTCCGTAGGAATATCCACCGCCAAAAACCGTCACAATTATCTTATCTCCTTTCACAAATTTTTGTTTATTTTCATCCAAAACAATGGCACATCCTGCACAACCCGTATTGCCTAAATATTGAATATTTGAAAGCATTACTTCATCAGAAACACCCAAAGTTGCTGCTACATTTTTAGAAATCCTGAGATTAGCTTGGTGGGGAGCGATATATTTTATATCATTGATGGTCAGATTATTACGCTCCAGAACTTGCAGACTCGCTTTGGGCATATACGTACAAGCATTAATAAAAACATCTTTCCCAAAAGGCATTACAATTCCTTTTTCCAGTGGCTTCAAGGTTACGCTTTCTTTGGCTTTTCCAACCGTTGCAGCACCACCCGTTAGCACGTCTTTTATTTCCCAATCTGCCTCCGTAATTCTTGTTTTTGAGATGGACAAAGCCACTGCACCGTCTCCCCAAAGATGCCCAGCCTTGGTGTCGTCTTCGTTGTTGTAAGCGGTGTTATGTTCAGAAGCCACAATTAAGGCTTTTGTTGCCTTGTTGATTGCAAAATATCCTTCCACAATTTCAACGGCATTCAACAAAGATGAGCAAGCCGAGGAGATTGTTACAACGGGAATATCAGCAATATTAAGATGATGTTGAACGGCGTGTCCAAGCGTAAAGATGCAATCGTAGGGCGTATATGTTGCCCCGATAATGAGGTCAAATTCAGAAAAGTCGAAAGGGAGGACGTTTTTTAGATTATTTACCGCCTCAATTGCCATTGTATGCGTATTTTCCTGAGCTGCGGCTTTCCTGCGTTCACGAATTCCTGTACGTTCAGTAATCCATTCATCAGTCAATCCATTCAATTCTTCAAAATAGGCATTCGTAATTACTTGCTCGGGCAAATAGCTGGCAATAGCATTTATAAACATTCGTGTTTGTGTTCTAAGTTTGATTTTTAGAGAATTTTTAATAAGTTTTTATCTATTTTCTAAAAATGACTACAAAGAAAATCAATGTTTGTAGAGAGAACAAATATTTCACGGAAATAAACAATTATTACTTGATATAATTATATGAAATTTTGTACTATTTCGATGTTTTTTGTATAAAACTTATAAATGTCAGGAATTGTACATCAATTTTCCAAAATCGAATTTACAATATTTCATGCAGAGATATTGGGTTACAGCTACTTTCGCTTAAACCAAACCTTTTTCCCTTTATTCGCCTCATTCGGTTTGGCTGCCCCTCTGTTTTGGTGTTGATTTTGCGGTGGTTTTGGAACGTCCACAATAGGTTGCGTACTCATTGGATAATCATGATTTTCGATTACCGGAATCTTCTTGCCAATCAATTTTTGAATATCTTTCAAATACGGAATTTCTTCGGTTTCGCAGAATGAAAAAGCTGTTCCATTTGCTCCCGCACGACCCGTACGTCCAATTCTATGCACGTAAGTTTCAGGAATATTTGGCATTTCAAAGTTGATAACATACGCCAAATCATCCACATCAATCCCTCTTGCGGCAATATCCGTGGCAACTAAAACACGAGTAGTCTTCGCCTTAAAATTCTCCAAAGCCCGCTGACGAGCATTCTGAGCCTTATTTCCGTGAATGGCTTCGGCTTTAATATTACTTTTCAATAAAACTTTCACCACTTTATCCGCACCGTGTTTGGTACGAGTAAAAACCAAAGCTGTCTCAATCGTTTTATCCTGCAAAATATCTAAAAGCAAAGCATTCTTACTGTTTTTATCCACAAAATAAAGAGCCTGTTTGATGGTATCTGCCGTAGAAGAAACGGGCGTAACTTCTACTTTTTGAGGTTTGTATAAAATGGTATCAGACAATTTCTGAATCTCAGGAGGCATCGTTGCCGAGAAAAAAAGCGACTGTCGGCGTTCGGGCAGAATGGCAAGTACCTTTTTAATGTCATGCACAAAACCCATGTCCAACATACGGTCAGCTTCGTCCAAAACGAATAACTGAATATCTTTTAGAGAGATAAATCTTTGGTTAATTAAATCCAACAATCTGCCAGGCGTTGCCACTAAAATATCTACACCATTTTGCAACGCATCGGTTTGTTTTCCTTGTTTAACGCCCCCAAAAATAACGGTGTGAGTCAGTCCAGTATATTTTCCGTACGATTGAAAACTATCATCAATTTGTATGGCTAATTCCCTCGTAGGCGTAATGATGAGGGCTTTTATTGAACGTTTTCCCTTATGAAAAGTATGGTTTTTGTGTAATAATTGAAGAATTGGAATGGCAAAAGCTGCCGTTTTTCCCGTACCTGTTTGAGCCACGCCCAAGAGGTCT
>JAYVRF010000209.1:0-13734 GCA_043756925.1 Arcicella sp.
ATTAGTAATCAGATTATTAGCTGGGTGGATTTTGATAAATACTTAGATTTGATTAAACCCAAAAAGTATTCAATAGTACAAATTGTATAGTAGTATAATCATTATAATAATGTTTATTCCTTATCTATAAGTATTAAATATTTCAACTAAATTAATATACCAAATATAATTATCTTTTTGGAAAATGAAGATTCACTAAATATTCATTTTATTAGAAAAAATAGTAAATAAATGGTAATTTTGAGTCCAAAATTAAGCAATTATTTCATACTGTTAATCCCAAATAACCCGATGAATCTGTTTAATCTTCTTCCTTTCGGTGCAAATAGTTTCATTTTCAACCTGATAGCTCTAAATTTATTTACCATAGCGATACTATGATTCACAAATTTACATCTACCATATTATTAAAAATAAATTCAATTCTCACTCAAAACGAAAAGATTAAATAGATTTTTTAAAACACAACAACTCATGCAACAACAAGGATTACAAACTTTTGATTATTTAGTATTTCTATTTTATTTCATTCTCGTATCAGGTTATGGCTACTGGATTTATAATAAGAAAAAGGCAAAGGAAACTAACACACAGGATTTCTTTTTGGCGGAAGGTTCGCTGACATGGTGGGCAATTGGTGCTTCACTCATCGCCTCAAATATCTCTGCCGAACAGATGATTGGTATGTCGGGAAACGGTTTCTCAATGGGTCTTGGCATTTCCACTTATGAATGGATGGCAGCGGCTACTTTATTGGTGGTTGCAGTATTTTTTATGCCTATTTATCTGAAAAATAAAATCTCAACCATGCCCCAATTTTTGAGTCAGCGTTATAACAAAACGGTGAGTTTAATCATGGCAATTTTCTGGTTAATTCTTTACATTACGGTAAATTTAACGGCAATTCTTTACTTAGGAGCTTTGGCTGTTTCAGAAATTTCAGGAATATCTTTTTATACTTGTATGATCATGTTAGCCATTTTTGCGGTAATAATCACCATCGGCGGCATGAAAGTTATTGGCTTCACGGACGTTATTCAAGTGTTTTTCTTGGTAATTGGTGGTTTGGCGGCAACTTATTTAGCCGTAACCTTAGTTTCTGGAACGGACGGATTAACTGGTTTAGTGGATGGTTTCAAACTAATGACCCAAAATCACGACGACCACTTTCACATGATTTACAGAGATAGTGCCACCGATGCACAAGCTCATTCAAATTATATGTCATTGCCAGGTTTAACGGTACTTTTTGGCGGTATGTGGATTGTAAATTTAAACTATTGGGGTTGCAATCAATACATCACTCAACGTGCTTTGGGTGCTGATTTAGACACTGCCCGTAAAGGCTTATTGTTCGCCGCATTCTTGAAATTATTAATGCCCGTTATCGTTACTTTACCTGGAATTGCGGCTTATGCTTTATATCAAAAAGGGATGTTTCAACAAGAAATGTTAGATGCAACGGGTCAATTTAATCAAGACAGAGCCTATCCAGTTTTGTTAAATTTATTACCTCCTGGCTTGAAGGGTCTATCTTTTGCCGCTTTAACGGCGGCAGTTGTGGCATCCTTAGCGGGTAAAGCAAACAGTATTTCAACGATTTTTACGCTTGATGTTTTCAGACCTTATTTTGCCAAAGATATGTCTGAAAAGCAATTAGTTTGGGTCGGCAGAATTGTCATTATTGTGGCAATGGTTCTGGCAATCGTAGTTTCTCCTTTCATGGGGATTGACAAAAAAGGTGGGTTTCAATTCATTCAAGAAATGACGGGTTTACTTTCTCCTGGTATTTTTGCCGCTTTCATTATGGGATTTTTCTGGAAAAGAACAAACTCTGCGGGTGCATTTTTTGCGATTGTGGGTGGTTTTTTAATTGCTCTTTCGATGCACAACAACTGGCTTCCAGGTACTGATTGGACACTTATGCCCTTTCTCGACCGTATGGGATGGGTTTTTGTGATTTGCGTTTCAGTCATGTTTATTTTAGGATTAGTTTTACCCGACGAGAAAAAAGGCTTAGAAATTGATGCTTCAATGTTTAAAACTTCAAGAGGATTTGCCATTGGTGCAACCATTGTGGTAGTTACTTTGATTGGGTTATATGCTTATTTCTGGTAATCAGACTGAGTCGCATAGACGAGACGGGGTCGCACAGACAAAATCGCTTGGACATTTTTAAAAAAGCATCGAATAAATTCGATGCTTTTTTCTTTGTCAATCAATTAAATTTCAGTTTTATACTATTTTGAAAACCTTTACCTTTGTAACCGAAAATTCATCAACAAATTATGAAAAAAATTTACTTTTTTATCCTTCTTTTTTTTAATTTTAAAACTACTGCCCAAGATATTTTTTTACCCGATTCTACCAAAAAAACATTGAAGCAATGCCCATTAATATCCGCTTGAAAGTTGATGGAAAATTGGATGAAACTGTTTGGAATCAAGCCAAAGAAATAACCGATTTCGTCCAGATTGAACCCAATCAGAAAGCTCCTCCCAATCAAAAAACCGTTTCAAGTTATTGTATAACGCTGATTATCTGTACGTTAATGATGATTTCAGAACAAAATTATCAAACAATGGGTTAAGAATGGAAACTGAACAATTATCTCGGCAAAATGAACAACAAACTATTGCAAAGATTTCTTATTTGAAACAGTTTTAACGATAGGACAGATTTCTAACTGAGACGCATAATCCTATCTAATTTCACAACCAAGACTATGCATCTCAGTTAAAACCTTACTTACAATTATGTCTAAAACATCCATCCGCCCAACATTAACTTTTGAAAAAGAAGCTGAAAGTGAGTTTGAAAAATTTCAGAATGAGGTTTTACGCCCAATCCTAAAATTGCAAAATGATTTACTCGTCGAAATCTTTAAAACCTACGTGAGTAAGCGAAAAGGCACATTTTATAAATTTTCAGATAAAGAAAAGGCATTTTACATTGACCAATCTATAAGGAAAGACATGAAATTTAAGCATTATCTCGAAGGCATCATTGCTGGTATGTTCACGCTTGAAGAATACACTCGTTTCATGGAAAATGAAGAAGAATTAACCAAACGAACTGTCAATTTATTGGTTCAAAGAATCCAAAGTCAATATGTTTAAAATTAGTTGTTGGTGAGTTTCATAACTTACACCTAACCCCAAAACTCAAAATTGAAAGTAAATAAATTGTGCGGGTTCATCGTACATTCCTAAGAATAAAATTGCTAAAATTATCCCATAATAAAGCCCCCAACGAACTAATAATGGACTTTGATTCAAAGTGTTACGGAGGCTTCTTCCTCGCTGTTGAAGATGCACTATTTCCATCACCATTATCGAAAAAGCTACCATCACAAAGTTGGTAATTCCCTTTCCTAAGAATATATTTTTTTCGATAAACTCTTTATTACCAAGCTGTTGCAATTGTTCACCAACGCCCGAAAATAGATTTCCAGCAATGTATGTTGCCTCTTGAATCTTGGAAGCACGGAAGAAAATCCATGCGAAAGATGTTAGGCAAAAAATGATTGAAATCTGAATTACTTTATATAAAAAAGGTAGTTTATTGATGCCGATTAATTCTACTATTTTATTTCTAAAATTTACCGTTAAATTGGCAAAAATAAGGTAAAATCCGTGAATTGCTCCCCAAATTACAAACGTCCAACTTGCCCCATGCCAGATTCCAGATACCAAGAAAACGATAAAAAGATTGTATTCTCTACGCCATTTTGAAACCCGATTTCCACCCAATGAAATATACAAATAATCTCTAAACCAAGACGATAATGAAATGTGCCAACGTCGCCAAAATTCTGAAATTGTCTTAGAAAAATAAGGTCGATCAAAGTTTTTCATTAACCTAAATCCCATCACTTGTGCTGAACCAAGGGCAATGTCAGAATACCCAGAAAAGTCGCAAAATATTTGAATTGAGAAAAAGAAAGTGGCAACTATTAATGGAATTCCGTTGTAATTATAAGGGTATTTATAAACCTCTTCGACCATCACAGCAAGACGGTCTGCAATGACAACTTTCTTAAACATTCCCCAAGCCATGAGTTTTAATCCGTCCGTAACTCGCTGATAATCAAAGTTATGCTTCTCATAAAACTGATGAATTATATTTTGTGGACGCTCAATTGGACCTGCCACCAACTGCGGATAAAACATCACATACAAGGCATAAATCCCAAAATGATGTTCCGCTTTCTGGTTTCCACGATAGACTTCAATCGTGTATGACATTGCCTGAAAAGTGTGGAAAGAAAGTCCAATTGGTAATAAAATATCTAAAAATGGAACAGGATTTTTAAAGTCAAAGCCTTCTAAAAGCCATGTGAAATTCAGATTTAGAAAGTTGAAATATTTAAAAACTGCTAATACGCCAATGTTCGCAATAAGGCTCAATGTCAAGTATAATTTACGTTTTTTGCCCTCTGATTTTTCTATATAAATTCCAGCGAAATAGTCAATTACAATCGTGAAACCTAATATCAGGATATAAACAGGCTTGAAAACCATGTAGAAATAACAACTCGCAATTAATAATAATGCCCAACGAAAACGGTAGGGTAAAACGAAATATAAAGTCGTTACTATTGGAAAGAAAAGTAGGAATTCTAAGGAGTTAAAAAGCATGGTTTTTTAGAGTATCAATTAATTTCTGTGTTCTTTCAATTCTGCAATTGCCAAAAAGGTGAAAATGGGTATCATAAAAGCAATCATCTGGATATATTCCATCCTTTAAAGTATTGATTTTAAGGCAATTAATATTTTTTTGAATCTGTTTTTCGTAAAACTTCAAAGGCTCTTCATTCATATCATAACCCGTTTGCGAATTACACGGATAATACCAATATACTTCCCCCTCTTTTGCTCTGACATCTCTAATAAATTGATTAATGGCTTGAATTTCAGACGAATAGTCAAGTTTTTTCAGACCTGCCAAATCTTTGAGCGGGCGTATGGGTGAGTTGTTTAAATGTGATAGTAAATCTCCTTTTTGCGAGAAACCTTTACGGAAATAATCAGAAATTTTATCATCAATTTTTGGAGATTTAATACGATTTGGGTAGAAAATCATGTTCCGTGTATATCGAGAAAAGAAGGCTGCTTTTTTTTCAAAACTGTCTAAAAAACCCGTATATCCAACGTATTCATAAGCGGGAGGATAAGCAAATGCCGCCATTTGTTTAGAATATTCCTCCTCATTTTTCTTCAAATAATATTCAATACTAAATATTACTAAATCGCCTTTTTTAACCTCTGAAAGGGTTTCTTTTAGAATAAAATCAAGTCCAAATCCAACGTATAAACCAAGATTTACAACGGGACGATTCAATTTTTTTTCAATGGAGTCAGACGCAATTCCAAAGGCTAAACTTGACCCTCCCGCCAAAATAATTTTAGGCTTTTTGATTGATTGAGCGTACTTATGCTTATCGGCAATGGCGGCAAAATAATTATAATCAATATCATTCCTGACCAAAATTATTCCACTAATTGTTAAAATAATTAAGGTGATTAATGCGGTTATTTTTAGAATAAAATTGAGCAATGATGTTAGTAATTTTATGAGTAAAAATTTAAGTAAATTTTGTAATACAAAATCAAATTTCTTCCTGTTCCAACAATTGAACTAATCTGGAAGAAAATATCTTGCGACCTTGTGCATTTAAGTGGAACGGATTATCGTAAAAAAAACGATCATCCAACACTGAATTTTCTGGACTTCCTAATATCGAAAATTTTAAACTATTTCTATATTGTTGCTCAATCTTCTTAATTACAGGCATGTTTCTTTCAAAACCGCTTTCAACATAACTTGGAAATGTAAAAAACACCGTTACTCCTTGTTGTTTTGCAAAGTTTCCAAAGTCGTTCAAATCATTAATTTGTTGGCTAAATTCTACTTCATTTGAAATTCTTGGCACCTCAAATTTAAGTTGTAGGTTGTTCAAATGCCCTAATAAATCGCCATTTTTAGCGAAGCATTTCCTAAAAAAAACCGATGTTGAATCGTCAATGCTAATTGGTTTTGTGCGTGTTCCTGACCAAATTTCACCCAATAAAAGTTTGAAATCAGCCAATCTATGAACTGAATATGCTCCAATATTTTCTGAAAAAGAGTTGAAATGAATCCAGTTTTTGGCAGGTGGATAAAAGTCGGCAGCCATTAATTTTTCTTCGCAAGATCCTTTTGATTTAGTGACATATTCTAAGGTAATTAAAACAAAATCCCCTTTTCTGACGGTTGCTTTGAGTTGGTCCATCATGAACCGACTGCCCAATTTGAAGTGCAGAGAAGCATTTACCACTGGAATTTCTAATTCTTTTGATAATAAATCACTATCAACGCCAAAAGCCATACTCGAACCGCTCATTAAAATCAAACGGGGAGAAGGAACGGAATCTAATAAGACCATTTTATCAGAAATCGTTGCCATATAAGCATTTCTCGAACTCGGAATGTAAGCTAAATCTATCCTTCGTATTCCTTCAATAAATATCAAAGGCACGGAAGCAATCAGTAGTATTCGTATAAAAAATTTTATAAATTTCAAGTGATTATTGTGTTGTAATTTTGGGTATATATTGCCTGAATATTCTCATAATTCATACAGTAAATACTTCTTCCGAATGGTTTTATAATTATCCAAATCCGCTTTCCAAGATGCCCGAATCTGCGTTTCCGTCATTCCTGCTATAATTTGTTTTCGGGTTGTATCACTTCCTGCCAATTTATCAAAGAACGAAGGACTACTAAAAAACTTGGCTTTATTGTCCGATTTTTTATAATAATCAATCACATATTTTAACGTAAATGCTTGATTTCGAGCATCAATTTTTGATAAATCTTCGCCATAACATAGCTTTCCTTTTTGCGGTGGATTCTTTGCCCCAGATTTGTCTTCAGGGGTAAAAGTGAAACTTCCATTTTTAGGATTTGGTGAACCAATCACTTGAAATTGCTTGTCCGTTCCCCGTCCAACGCTTACTTCCGTTCCTTCAAAAAAGCAAATTGAAGGATATAAAAGCATAGATTGTAGATTGGGCAAATTAGGAGAAGTGGCAATTGGAGGATTATAAGGAGTTGAATGTTTATAACTTAAACACTTGATAATCTGCAAGTTGCACTTTTTATTACTCGCCAACCAACCTTCCCCATTAATCATCTGAGCTAATTCTCCAACCGTGCAGCCATGAACCACTGGCACAGGATTTAAGCCCACGAACGAAGCAAATTTCTTATCCAAAACTTGTCCGTCCACGTAATGTCCATTCGGATTTGGTCTATCCAAAATCAACAATTTTTTCGACTGTTCCGCACAGGCCTCCATGACGTAGTGCATCGTGGAAGTGTAGGTATAAAACCTCGCTCCCACATCTTGAATATCAAAAATTACCACATCAATACCTTCCAATTGAGCCGCAGAGGGCTTTTTATTATTTCCGTACAAAGAAACAATCGGCAATCCAGTCTTTTTATCAATGCCATTTTCCACGTGTTCACCCGCATCTGCCGTGCCTCTGAACCCGTGTTCAGGAGCAAAAATCGTCTTGATTTTTATGCCTAATGAAAGCAAAGAATCCGCCAAATGCATTTTGCCAATCATGGACGTATGATTCACGACTAAGGCGATGGTTTTCCCTTTTAAATCAGAAACGTATAAATTGGTTTGTTCAGCACCTGTTTTTAGGGTTTTAGGAGCATCTGCTTGCGTTGAAGCACAAGCCGTTGCAACCCATAGATTCAGTAAAATAAATATATTTTTGATTAAAGTTATGTTCATAGTTTTATCTCAATTTGGTAAAATCATCGTAATTTGTATTAAAATTAGTTCTCCTTCGTTGAGAAACAGAATAATTGTTCAAATTTACAAAATACCGCATGAATTTTCCCTATTTCATTTCTCAACGTATTCAAAATACTAAAACTTCCTCATTTTCTGGCACGGTTACAAAGATTGGCATAGGAAGTATTGCCGTCGGTTTGGCAGTAATGATTTTGGCTTTTGCAGTATTGTTTGGATTTAAAGAAGCCATCAATCAGAAGATTTTTAGCTTGGCGGGACACATCAAAGTTGCTAAATTTTCCGCTAATGAATCCTACGAAGAATATCCCATCACAAAGCAAACAAATTTATTCAGAAATTATAAAAATATTTCAGAAATAGCTCATTTACAGACCGTTATCCAAAAAGCGGGTATTTTGAAAACTCGTCAAGATATTTTGGGCGTAGTGATGAAAGGTATTAGTAAAGACTTCGATTTTGAGCGTTTTCAACCCAATATTATCGAAGGAAAACAGATTGAATTTTCGGATTCTACGTATTCAAAAGATATTCTAATCAGTAAAATTATTGCCAATAAACTTCAATTAAAAGTAGGTGATTCGCCCATTATTTATTTTTTGAATGCGACAGACCGACCTCGAAAATTAACGATAAAAGGAATTTATGAGACTAATTTAGAAGAATTTGATAAAAATCTTATTATTGGAGATTTAGGATTAATTCAGCGGATAAACGCTTGGGGGGCTGATTCAGTGGGGAGTTATGAGATTTATGTCAAAGATTTCGAGCAATTAGACGCAACGTCAAAAATTGTTCAAGATAAATTACAACCCGATATGAAATTAGATAAAATCACAAACACTTTCATGGGATTATTCGATTGGCTGGGGATGTTGGACAGGAATATGGTGATTTTCTTAACGCTAATTCTATTCGTGGCGTGCTTTAATATGATTTCAATTTTGTTGGTTTTAATGTTAGAAAGAACACCAATGATTGGTGTTTTGAAGGCTTTGGGAGGGAACGATTGGCAAATCAGAAAAATTTTTCTGTGGAGTGGTTTTCAAATGATTTTCAAAGGAATAACCTACGGAAATGTATTGGGAATTGGGATTTGTTTACTCCAAAAATATTACAAAATTATTCCCTTGGATTCCGCAAATTACTATATGAACACTGTTCCAATAAGTTTGAATTGGTGGGTAATTTTATTATTAAATTTGGCAACAGTTTCTTTGGTAGTTTTGGTTTTAATTATTCCGACCTTCGTCATTACCCGCATCGAACCTGTGAAGGCGATTGTGTTTCGGAAGTAATTTATCAGTTATTAAAAATTAAAGTTCATTTTTACAAATAATTATTCAGTAGAAAATGTTAATTGATAATTATTAACTGTTAATTGACTTACAACAATGCTGCTCCAAAAACCCCTGCACTATCACCCAAAAGCGGTTTTATGATAGGCGTACTTAATTTTTTGTTATTGAAAATGTATTTTTTAATTCGTTCGTAACCTTCGGTGTAAAGCAAATCAATGTTGCCAACGCCTCCGCCAATCACAATCAAATCAGGGTCGAGAACGTTGATTATGGTTGAGATTCCACGACCGTAAAACTCTAACATTCTATCAATCGTTTCTTCTGCAACTGCATCAGATTTAGCTTCGTATCTTTCCAATATTTCCTTCAATTTCAGATGATTGCCCGATTTTTTTTCGTAAAATAGTTCTAATCCTGTTCCAGAAATAACTTTTTCTGCACAACCAGCCTTACCACAATAACAAGGTTCTCCTCCTTCTTCGAGGATGTTATGTCCCCACTCCCCGCCTATTCCATGATGCCCACCAATGACTTTTCCATGCACTACCAACCCTCCGCCAACACCCGTTCCCATGATAACGCCGAAAACCAACTCTGCATTTGGATAATTCTTACCCGCCCCCATTAAAGTCTCCGCTAAGGCAAAGCAATTCGCATCGTTTGCTAATTTAACTGGAACGCCCAAGGATTTCTCCAAATCTTGGTTCATGGGTTGTCCATTCATGCAAATGGTGTTGCAATTTTTCATAACCTGCGTTTCAGGGTCAAGAACGCCTGGCGTGGCAAATCCAATTTTTTCTGGTCTTTCTCCTAATTCATCGGAAACCATATTAACCAATTTAACTATCTGATTAACAATATGTTGATAACCTTTTTCAGCTTCCGTTGGCACACGTTTTCTAATGATTACTGATAAATTATTTTTATCTAAAACAGCACATTCAATTTTAGTACCTCCTAAATCAATACCCCAAAGTTTCATTTATTTTGTTTAGTTAATGAAAATGGAAATCGTCATTTTGCAGAACGATTTCCGTAAAATTCTACTTTGAATAATTCATTCTAATCCCTATTTCTTATAAATCCAATTTATTTTACTCAAGAACGCTTCATTTTGTGTGAATCCACGGACGTATTTTTCGATAAATTCACCGTCTTTTTTATCAATACTTTTCAAGCCTTTATAAAAGCTATCAATTAATTCAATCGCTTTTTCGGGTTGATTTATATTGAATAAAATCTTTGTTTCGGGCAATAGAAAACGTCCTGCAATGGATTGTTTTTCGATGCCGATCCTACGCAAAGTCTCTTTCATTTCCATAATTTTCTCCAAAGAAAAATTATTCGCACGGCTACTGTAAAGGCTATACATCACCGTGTTTTCAATCGTTGAAACAACATCTTTTTTAGGATATTTTGCGTAGTAAGTCTCCAAATTATTCACTGCGTGCTTGAAAAGCGGGTTTTCATCGTCAATGATCACTTTTTGTAAGACCAGAAAATTAATTGGATTCTGAAAATTCGTACTTACCTGCTTTTCAGCAAAAGCATTCATTGCCTCAATATTTCCAGTCGTATCACAAATCATTCTGCAATTGTAACCGTATTCAATTAAGAAATTATCATCACGGACGCCTTGTTTAAAATAATTCTTCCAAGAAGCAGAATTTTTCGTAGGGTCAGTGGCACGGTCTGCCATGTCTTTGAGCGACTTTTCATTATTTTGTTCATCTCCCGAGACTTGAATGTGCATCAAATTTTCGTCTTTATCCCAAAACGACATCAAGGGCGTTGAAAGCACATAAATGTTATGTTTTTTCCGAAACTCACGACCTTCGGACGAATTGACTTCCACTTGATACGATACAAATTTCTGATTAAAATACGCCCCAACATCTGGGTTGGTATCAAAGGTCTTTTTGAAACTTTCGCAATGCGGACAACCAATAGCATAAATCTCCACAAAAACGGGTTTATTTTGCTTCTGAGCTATTTCAAAAGCATTTTTAAGACTGGTTTTTACAAATTTCATGCCTTTGGTTTGGGCATTTATGCTTTGTGCAACGAGTAATAAAAGAGCAATTGTAATATTTTTTACCATGGTATTTATTTTTTGTAATGGTCGCTAATAACGAATTATTAAGTCATAAATTTTATCTAATACTTCGCAGGTTGTCCAGGCTTTGGCGTTGATTGCTTGATAAATTGCCTAATATCTTCATTCCCTTTTTCTAAATCTTCCTTTCTCAAATACATCATGTGTCCGCTTCGATAACCTTTCCATGACATTCTATCCTTCAATTTTCCGCTTGGATCCATCTGCCACATATTGTATTTGGCATTGAAATAATCACAAGCACCATCATAATATCCCGACTGAACCATTACCTGCAAATACGGATTTTGAGCCATTGCTTGTCTGAGATTTTCGCCAGTTTTATCATTTGTTCTATCCCACGGACTCACGGGTCCGAACATATTATATTTCAAATCGGTCTTATAATTGAGTTGATTACGAAGATAAATATTGATGGCTGGCGTGAAAGAATGTAACCATGAAGTCAGTTCAGAATTGAAATCGGGTTTCATGCCTGCATCTTGTCGGTCGAGTCCTTTATAGCGTGAATCCAATCGTCCAACTGTAAACCCTTTATCTCGCAATAATTCTTTCCAAAAAAAATCCTCTGGTACATCTAAATTATTTTGTAAGATTGCTTTCTCAGAAATCCCCGAATAACGAGCCATTTTTGTCGCCATTTCCTTACGTTTTTGTTCTTCCAAAAATCCACCTTTGCTGATGGCTGGTAATAATTCATTAATCGTAAAGTTTTCTACTTCGGGCAGCACATCGGTCAGATCTTTTTGTTGCAAATCAGGAGGTAACATCTTGTGAAACCAAGCTGTTGCGGCAAAATATGGCAAACGAAGAGCAGCATCCGAAGCAACGCCTCGCTCAATTCCCAAAGTGGTTGGCGAAACCAAAATAACGCCATTTAGATACATCCACTGGTTATTTTGCAGTTGTAAAGCCAATCCAGAAACCCGAGTAGTACCATAACTTTCACCAATTAAATACTTCGGCGATGCCCAACGATTGGTGCGAGTTACGAAAGTACCAATCCAATCTGCTAAGTATTTAATGTCCGCATTTACCCCAAAGAATTTTGTGGCAACTCCTTCTTTAATCGTAGCTCGAGAATAACCCGTATTGACAGGATTAACAAAGACAATATCTGCAACATCAAGAATTGAGTAAGGATTTTCTTTGATTCCATAAGGTTGAATTGGATAACCTTCATCGTCAATATTGAGTAAATGTGGACCTGTGTAAGCAATGTGCATCCAAACCGAAGCTGAACCTGGACCTCCATTAAAAGAAATTACCAAAGGACGATTTGAACGGTCTTTCACATCCGAACGTTCGTAATATGTGTAAAATAATCCCGCAATCGCTTTGCCTTCCTCATCCCAAACTGGCATGGTTCCCGTAGTGGCAACGAAAGAAATTTTTTGACCTTTGATTGTCGTGACATGTTCCGTAATTACCTGAGAATCAGGATTGAACGGGATAGTTAGCAAAGAATTTTTATCTTCTTTGACAGGCGTTTCTGGCTTGGGTTGAGCTTGAATATACCCAAAAACAGAAAGGAAAGTGATAGTGATAAATAATTTTTTCATTTTGGAAATGGGTTTGTTATGTTAATTTTATTTTTTGGGTTCTACTATGATTACTACCGTAGGACAGGTTTCCAACATTTAATTCCGACTATGAATCCCAGTATAAATTGTAGTTGAATCATTTTTTCTTACCGTCTATTATCATCATCGTCCATCATGCTCAAATAACTTGCATAACGACTTGCTTGTATTTCTCCATCTTTAACAGACTGGATCACAGCACATTGAGGTTCATTAATGTGTTGACAGTTATGATATTTGCACTTGTTTAATAACGCTCGCATTTCTGGGAAAAAGTGTGAAAGTTCAGACTTTTCAATGTCAATTAAACCCAATTCTTTAATCCCTGGCGTATCAATAATGTAAGAATTCTCCGAGATTTCGAACATCGTTGAAAATGTTGTCGTGTGTACGCCCTTGTTCGCAAAAGTAGAAATTTCCTTCGTTTTTAAATCTAAATCAGGTGAAATTTGATTTACCAAAGTAGATTTCCCAACGCCCGAATGCCCCGAAATTAATGAGATTTTATCCTTCAAAATATCCTCAAATTGTTGAATGCCTTTTCCCGTAGTTGCCGAAGTAAATACGGACGGATAACCAATTTGGTGGTACATCGTTGCCAAATCAATCATGTATTCCTTATCTTCATCCGAAAGCAAATCAATTTTGTTGAACACAATGATTGTTGGTATCCTGAATGATTCTGCCGAAACCAAAAATCTATCCAAAAAACCCAAAGAAGTTCGGGGAAAATTTAGGGTAATAATGATAATGGCTTGGTCGAGATTTGCTGCCAGAATATGCCCGTGAGCGGTTTTATGCACAGATTTACGAATAATATAGTTTTCTCTTTGCGTTATATCATGGATAATTCCTGTATTTTCAATTTTGTCTTCAATGTCAAAAAAAACCCTGTCTCCCACCGCAATCGGGTTGGAG
>JAYVRF010000210.1:0-13731 GCA_043756925.1 Arcicella sp.
TTTTTATGAAAGAAAACCCAAAGTCTCTATCCAAACTCACAAGGCTCTAAAACAATATAATGGCTTAATTGCCGCTTAAAATCTGAAAAGTTCACGTTATTTTAATAATTCATCAATAAAAATCAATCCATGAAACACACTTTCTATTTAATTGCCACTTTTTTCTATTTCCAGCTCAACGCTCAAGATGCCATTGAGTACAAAACTCCTCCCGCTGCCATCACGAATTTAGCAATTGCAAAACCCTCCCCAGGCGTTAGTGTCAACGATAAAGGTGATTGGATGTTGATCATTGAACGCAGTGCCATGCCAACGGTTGAAGAATTAGCCCAACCTGAATTACGGATTGCAGGACTGCGGATTAATCCAAATAATTTCTCGCTAAGTCGATCGACAAATGCCATTGGCTTATCTGTAAAAGAGATTAAAACAGGGCAAGATTTTCAAATTTCGGGCTTACCTGCAAACTTAAAAGCGGGAAATTTCCAGTGGAGTCCGAACGATGATAAAATTGCTTTTACCCAAACCAATGCGGATAATATTGATTTGTACATCATTGATTTAAAAACAAAAAAGGCTACTAAAACCAACAAAACGCCTTTAAATATTATCATTAATGACTTGTCTTGGTTGGATAATAATAGCGTCTTGTATCACGCCACGCTGGCTTCTGCGAAAGATTCACCCAAGAGAATGTTCGCTCCCAAAGGTCCTACCGTACAACAAAATATGGGCAAATCTGCCGCCAGTGCAACCTATCAAGATTTGATCAAATCGCCGTATGATGAGCAACTTTTTGAGTTTTATACGACCTCTCAATTAGTCAAAAATACCAACGGCGTTGAGACAAAAATTGGAATGCCTCAGATTTACGGTTCAGCCATTATTTCGCCCGATAAAAAATACTTTTTAGTTGAAAAGATTGAGAAACCTTTCAGTTATTTAGTACCAGTTTATAGTTTTAATTCATCCGTAATCGTAACTGATTTAGATGGAAAAGTTGTCAAAAATATTGCTAAAATACCAAGTGGAGAATTGGCTCCAACGGGTTACGACAACGTCTTGAACGCTCCCAGGGGTCATTCTTGGATAAATACTTTACCAAGTACCCTCACTTGGATTGAGCCTTTGGATAGTGGACTAATTAAAAAGAAAGTAGAATTTCATGACATTGCGTATATGCAAATAGCTCCGTTCACCGCAACACCTACTGAACTAATGAAAACTTCAATGAGGATGGGAAATATTTCAGCTTTAACCGAAAATGAATTACTTTTCTCTGAATATTCAAGGGTAAAACATCAACAAAAACTGAGCAAGTTTGATTTAACGAAAAAGGAAATCAAAAACTTAATTGACCGAAGTACCGACGACGCATACAATGATCCAGGAACTCCGATTAGTGCAAGTAATAAATACGGAAAAAATAGCGTAAAAGTCTTAGCGAATCGTACGGTTTTGATGCGTGGGGCAGGTTCTTCATCCAAAGGAGACTTACCATTTTTGAATTCTTTTAATGTTGATACCAAAGAAACGAAAACACTTTGGAGATGCCAAGAGCCTTATTATGAAGCAGTTACAGGTGTTATTAATTTTGATAAACTGAGCTTCGTAACAAGCCGACAAGGACAAAATGAAACGCCAAATTATTATTTATACAACGGTGGAAACTCTGGAAAACAATTAACCAATTTCCCCGACCCACAACCAGAATTAAGAGGAATTACGAAGGAAAAAATCACTTACAAACGTAAAGATGGCGTTGCTTTAGCGGCTGATTTATACTTACCAAAAGGTTATTCCAAAGAAAAAGATGGCGTTCTGCCCGTGATCATGTGGGCGTATCCCCGTGAATTTAAAAGTAGTAATGATGCCGCCCAAATTAGAGGAAGCAAATATACATTTGTTCGAGTAAGTTGGGGTTCGCCAATCTTTTGGGCAACGCAAGGATATGCGGTAATGGACAACACCGAATTTCCAATTGTGGGCGAAGGAGACAAACAACCAAACGATAATTTCCTCGAACAATTGGTCTGGAATGCCGAGGCTGCCATCAGAAAAATTGCCGATTTGGGCGTTGGAGATAGCACGAGAGTGGCAGTTGGTGGACATAGTTACGGGGCGTTTATGACCGCAAATTTATTGGCACATTCCAAGTTATTCAAGGCAGGAATTGCCCGAAGTGGAGCCTATAACCGTTCTTTGACTCCTTTTGGTTTTCAAAATGAAGAACGAACTTACTGGCAAGCACCCGAATTATACGCCAAAATGAGTCCTTTTAGTTACGCCAATAAAATCAAAACACCTTTGTTAATGATTCACGGTGAAGCCGACAATAATCCAGGCACTTTCCCAATTCAAAGTGAGCGATTATACAATGCCATCAAAGGTCACGGAGGCACGGTTAGATTCGTGCAATTGCCTTACGAAAGTCATGGATATGCGGCAAAGGAAAATATTTTGCACATGCTTTGGGAGCAACACGAGTGGTTGGAAAGGTATGTAAAGGGAAAAAGTTCAAAATGATGATGGTTTACAGATAAATCAAATTCATCAAGAAATGAACACAAGGCTGGCTAAGAGGATTTAACTTAGCCAGCCTTGTGTTTTCATTTCTACTCTACCAAAAGTTCCGCACTCAAATTCAGCCCTTCTCCTTTCGTTTCAATCATTTTTCTAACTTCAAAAAGATTTTTCTGTAATTGGTGAATCTTCTTTTCACGCATTTTCACGTCCTCTTCGTTGTTAGCATTATCAATTTTATTCTCGTGAAACTTTATTTTTACGTGAATCATTTGGGCGATTATTTCAATAGCATCTTTAGCACTGAAATGTCCTTCAATCAATTGTATTTTCATAGTTTTATTAAATATCTGAGACTGTTTATGCTAATTTTCATTATCATCAAGTAACGAAAATCCAACCGAGCGACGGTCGCATTAAAAATTTACTGTCCTTGCCCTAATGAATAGCCTAATTTTCCATCGAAAGTGTATAAATTCTCGGTTTTAATCGTATCAATATTTTGCTCAACGGCATCACTTAATAATTGAATAATCGTCGATTTTATCATTTTTTCTCCATCATTTGGTTTGAATCTACAACGCCAATGATCAGTACAAAAAGTTTCCTCAAAACCTTCGGGCCAAACCTTAATTCCACGGTTAGTAATCATTGAAAGCGTAGCTTCTGGACGATTCAATTTCTGTATTTTTTCTGCTAATACATCTGGATTTAGACCATTCCAATGCACAAAAATATCTACACCAACCAAGTCTTTTTGGGCGGCTGGTTTTCTTTCGTATTTTGGCAGATGCAAAGCTGAGTTATTAACATAACTTACTGATTTCAAAACAGTTGGAACATTACCAAGATTTGCGATAACCGCCTCAGCAAATTCTGCCGTACCCACTTTTCGCTTACTTATGCCTTCCTTGAATATGTCGTAAGTGTGAATTCCATCTTCAATGGTTTTGAGCCAAGCGTTCTGTACTTTTTCAGCAATTTTTGTTTGCCCGATGTGATTCAACATCATTACTGCACCTTCCAAAAGCCCTGATGGATTCGCTATATTTTGCCCTGCTCGTCGTGGTGCTGAACCATGAATTGCCTCAAACATCGCACAGGTTTCACCAATATTTGCTGAACCCGCCAAACCTACTGAACCCGCAATTTGTGCCGCCACGTCCGACAACACATCTCCGTATAAATTCGGCATTACAATTACATCAAAAATCTCTGGTGTATCGGCCATTTTTGCCGCCCCGATGTCAATAATCCAATGTTCGTTTTCAATGTCTGGATATTCCTTTGCGATTTCATCAAAAACTTGATGAAAAAGCCCATCGGTTTGTTTCATTATGTTGTCTTTCGTGAAACAGGTTACTTTTTTTCTGCCGTACTGCTTAGCATATTCAAAGGCATATCGCACAATTTTTTCACAACCTGGACGACTAATTAATTTCAAACATTGCACCACTTCATCCGTCTGTTGATGTTCAATCCCTGCGTATAAATCTTCTTCGTTTTCACGGACAATCACAATGTCCATTTCGGGGTGTTTAGTCTTTACGAAAGGGGATAAACTCATACACGGACGGACGTTAGAATACAAGCCCAAAAACTTACGGGTTGTAACATTTAAACTCTTATAACCTCCGCCTTGCGGTGTTGTAATGGGTGCTTTCAAAAACACTTTGTTTCGTCTGATTATGTCCCAAGACTCTTTGGCGATTCCTGCCATATTACCTGCCAAATAGACTTTTTCGCCCACTTCAATCTCTTCTATTTCGATTTCGGCACCCGCTGCCATGATAATTTTAAGGGTGGCATCCATAATTTCTGGACCGATTCCGTCGCCTTTTGCTACTGTTATTTTTGTCATTATTTTATTGATTTTGGAGTTTTGTCATCCTAACGAATCGGGAGGCAACTAAATTTTATTACAGAAAACTGTCATATACTTTCAGTTCCTTCCTTCGCCGTGATGACAACTTATACATTTTTAACACCACAAAGTTCTGGTTCATAATTCATAAATTTTTATTTATATTTGTAATAATTAACATAAAATATATTTATGAATTATACTTTAAACCAACTCCAAATATTTCTGAAAGTAACGCAAAATAAGAGTATTACGAAAGCAGCCGAAGAGCTAAATCTCACACAACCCGCTGTTTCAATTCAACTCAAAAACTTTCAAGACCAATTTGAAATTCCATTAACGGAAGTTATTGGAAGGCAATTGTATGTTACTGATTTTGGCAAAGAAATTGCCCTTGCTGCTGAGAATATTTTGAATGAAGTCTATGCCATTAATTACAAAACAATGGCTCATAGAGGTCAACTGGCGGGTCGTTTGAAGATTTCGGTGGTTTCGACGGGTAAATATGTGATACCTTATTTTCTTTCAGATTTTTTAAAAAAGCATGAAGGAATTGAGTTGATTCTGGATGTAACGAACAAGGCAAAAGTCATTGAAAGTTTGGAAAAAAATGAAGTAGATTTTTCGTTAGTATCTATTTTACCCGAAAAATTACCGATTGAAAATATAGAATTAATGCAGAACAAATTATTTTTGGTGAGTAATAAAAAATACAAAATTAAAACCAACAGAAAACACGAAAAAAGTATTTTGGAGGAGATTCCATTGATTTATAGAGAGCAAGGTTCAGGAACGAGATTAACGATGGAACGATTCATTGAAACTAATAATTTGAAAGTCAAAAAAAAGGTGGAATTAACTTCCAATGAAGCCGTTAAACAGGCAGTAATAGCAGGTTTAGGTTGTTCAATTATGCCTTTGATTGGACTAAGAAGCGAGTTGACGCACGGAGATTTGCAAATTATTCCTGTAAAAGGCTTTCCAATTATATCAACTTGGCAATTAATCTGGGCAAAAAATAAGAATTTTTCACCCGTTGCCAGTTCGTTTTTGGCATACATTCAAAAGGAAAAAGATAAAATAATCAAAGAGAAATTTGACTGGTTTGAGGCATTTTGAGTTAAGTATTACATCATAATCTGCTCAATGTATGTAAAAAAGCATAGATTAAGTGGAATTTTACTATCACATTCCACTCAGTTGTGGTGGATGGAAAATCAGGACTAATAACATTGATTATTTAGTCAATAAAGTACCTTCTGATTTTGAAGAAAGGCTAAGAAAAACTGCATTTCCTGTAAGTGTTTTATTGGATTATGAAGTGAATTCTTCGATTTGCGGGGTCAATAAAATTTATGTTGATGTTGGTAAAATAAAAATAAAATAATTTCCCAAAACACGGAAGTTACCCCTCAAAAGGACTACATCCGTGTTTGATTAAAAAATTCTTTATAAATTAAATTATAATAGAACTGCGACCTTCTCAACTATTCTATCCCTACTCATTTACCGCCAACCACCACCCAAAGCTCTATAAATATTCACTTCGGCGTTTAGTTGTTTTTTCTTAATCTCCATCAAATCCATTTTCGCTTCGAGGGCTTCTCGTTGTGTAAGCAAAACTTCGTTGTAATCGGCTCGGGCTGTTTTAAAAAGGTCGTTAGATATTCCGATAGAATTACTCAAAATATTTACTTGATTTGACTTCGTTTTATAGCTTTCAGTATAATTTTTATTACCTGATAACTGGTTCATTACTTCCAAATAGGCGTTTAAAACCACTTGTTCGTATCTATACACCGCCTGAATCTGCCTTTCATTGGCATTATAATAATTGGCTCTAATCGCATTTTTATTGATTAAAGGTGCCGTCAAATCCCCTAAAATATTAAAGGCGATAGATTTAGGATTGATTAAATAAATTGGGTTAAACGATTGTAAACCAAGACCCGCCCGAAGCGTAATATTAGGATAGAAATTAGCTCTGGCTACGACAATGTCCAATTTTGCAGCTTCTAATTCTTGTTCCGCTTGACGAATATCAGGGCGGTTGCTCAACAATTGTGAAGGAATTCCGTCCGAAATTTTCAAAAATTGAATCGCATTGAGATTGGCACTATTGCGTTTGATGGGTTGCGGGTATCTTGCCGCTAAGAAATTGATATGGTTTTCTGTTAGTGTAATTTGCTGTTGAATCTCAAATTTTAGATTTTCGGTATTTAGCAACTGTGCCATAAAACGATTGACTGCCAATGAATTAACCCGTGCCGCCTCTTTTTGTACCTTCACTATTTCGAGGGCATCTTTCTGAATCGCAATATTTTGCTGTACCGTTTCTAACTGATTGTCCAACACAATCAACTCATAATAGGAATTAGCAATTTCGGCAATGAGGTTTGTTATCATAAAATTTCTGCCTTCTACGCCTGCCAGATACCGTTTTGCGGCGGCATCTTTTGCATTGTGTAGTTTTTTCCAAACGTCAGCCTCCCACGAAAAATTTGCCGTAGCGTATTGGTCGCCCAAAAAATGAGGTACTTCATCTGCTCTGGTTTTTAAATCTTCCTCGCCCAGTCCATTTAGGGTGTATTTCCCTGAATGCCCCACACCCAAACCTGCCCCCAAGTTTACAAAAGGCTTATATTCTCCCTTTCGAGCCATGATTTCGTTTCGATTGATTTCAATTTCACGAAGCATCATGTTTAATTCTTGGTTATTTTTAAGGGATTCATCAATCAATTCAGTCAAATTATTATCATTAAAATAATTCTTCCAAACAATCACCTCAGTCTTAGTTGTATCGTCATTTGATTCATATTTATCTGGTAATGAGCTTGTTACCTTTTTTATTGGCAAGTTTTCGACTTTACAACTATTCAGTCCTATGATAAAAATCAAAAAGAAGCTGAATTTTATTTTTGTTTTATTTTTCATTTCTTTTTAAGAATTTTTTAATTAATCTTTTTATTTTGCTTACTTCAGTCTCGGATTTTTCTTCAACGAAATCTTCGGTCAGTGATAATACGGCTTCGTCTCTGATGAGTTTTTTGCCTTCGGTCAATGTACCAAAAATGTAATATAGTCCTGGCACAACCAAAACGCCGAAAATTGTTCCGAACAACATTCCACCCATTGCCGATGAACCAATGGTTTTGTTACCAACTGCACCCGCACCGCTGGCTCTAACCAAGGGAATCAAACCTGCAATAAAGGCAAAAGAAGTCATCAAGATAGGTCTAAAACGTTCTTTTGCTCCTTCGATGGCAGCTTCGAGAACGGTCATTCCTTCATTGTGTTTTTGAACGGCAAATTCTACAATCAATACCGCATTTTTACCCAAAAGCCCCGTAAGCATGATTAAACCAATTTGAGCAAAAACATCATTACTCAATCCCATTACTTTTAAGAGCAAAAAAGAGCCAAATATTCCAGGGGGTAAAGAAAGAATAACGGCAAACGGTAAGAGGAAACTCTCGTATTGGGCAGCCAGAATCAAATAAACGAAAAATATAACAACTAAGAAAATAAGAATTGCCTCATTACCTCGGCGAGCTTCATCATACGATAATCCTTCCCAAGCGATGTCGTAACCCTTAGGTAAGGTACTTTCTGCCACTTCACGAATGGTCTTGATGGCATCACCCGAAGTAAAACCTGATGCGGGTATTCCGTTGATAAGTGCCGAGGTGTATAGATTATATCGGGTTATCTCATTAGGACCTTGCGTTTTTTTAATAGTCATAAATGCGGAATAAGGCACCATTTCGCCTTGGTCATTTTTTACAAACATATTCAAAACATCCGTTGGGTCTTTTCTGAAAGCTGGGTCAGCTTGCGTATAAACCTTGTAGTACTGATTGAAGCGAATAAAGCCTTGCTCGTAGGTACTACCAATCATAATGTTCAGATTTTCCATCGCCCTGCCTATCGAAACCCCTTTCTGCATCGCCTGAGCGTTATTTACAATCAATTCGTATTGTGGATAATTGGCAGAATAAAAAGAAAATAAACCCGTCAATTCTTTTCGTTTTTTCAATTCCGCCAAGAAATCTCTATTTACTTTATCGAATTTTTGATAATCTATTTCGCTACCTTTATCTAATAATCTAACCGCAAAACCCGACGAAGCACCGTAACCAGGTACGGCGGGCGGTTCAAAATATTCAACAATAGCACCGATACTTTTCGTTTTTTCTTCTAATTCTTCTATGATTTCCTTCACAGATTCCTTTCTTTCTGACCAATCTTTTAGGTTGATTAAGCAAGTACCAGCATTAGAACCACGTCCCTCGGTAAGAATCTCGTAACCCGCCATTGCCGTTACAGACTTGACACCCTCAACTTGTTTGGCTAATTTTTGTAATTCAAGCGAAACAGCATTGGTACGTTCCAGCGTCGTACCTGGTGGAGTCTGAATAATGGCATAAATTTGTCCTTGGTCTTCGCCTGGTATAAAACCTGCGGGCAGAATCGTATTCATCCCCACGATACCAAAAGCAAAAATTATCAATACCCCAAATGTTACGACTTTACGATTAACGATTACCATTAATAGCTTGGTGTATTTACCCAATAACCAATCAAATTTTTTATTAAACCAGTCAATAAAACGATTAATTGGGGTCTTCTTACGAGCTTGTCCGTGCGTATTTTTCAAAATCATAGCACACAAAACGGGCGTAAGCGTAAGAGCTACAACCCCCGAAAGCACAATAGCCGAGGCCATCGTAATGGCAAATTGTCGGTAAAGTACACCCACAGGTCCCGTCATAAATGCTACTGGAACGAATACGGCGGTCATAACCAAGGTAATGGCAATGATTGCCCCAGAGATTTCGCTTAATACTTTCTTGACGGCTTGGTAGGGCGACAGATGTTCTTCTTCCATCTTAACGTGAACCGCCTCCACTACCACAATGGCATCATCAACTACAACCCCAATGGCTAAAACTAAGGCAAAAAGCGTAATGAGATTGATGCCAATGCCAAAAAATTGCATAGAAATAAATGCTCCAATAAGCGAAACGGGTACTGCCAAAGCCGGTATAAGTGTTGAACGCCAATCGCCAAGAAAGAGAAATACCACCAAGGAAACCAAGATAAAAGCTTCGATAAGGGTGTGTAGCACTTGGTCAATCGAAGCATTTACAAAACTCGAAACATCATAATTGATTTCATAATCAACGCCTGGGGGAAAATTCTTTTTGAGTTCTTCCAATTTTGCTTTTACATCGGCAATAATTTTGTTCGAATTAGACCCTGGGTTTTGTTTCAAGACCAACGAGGCGGACGGGTAACCGTCTTTATTAGTATAAATGTCCACAAACTCACTTCCTACTTCTACATGGGCTATATCTTTCAATTTCAGAATTTCACCATCAGGATTGGCTTTGATAATGATTTCTTCATATTGTTTAGGCTTGTTAAAATAGCCTTGATAAGTAAAAACATATTCGAGCGATTGGGCAGTTTTACCAGAACTCAAACCCACACGTCCTGGGCGAGCCAGCACACTTTGCTCATCAATAGATTTTAATACTTCTTCGGCAGAGATATTATAGGCTCTCATGCGGTCTGGATTGAGCCAAATACGAATGGCAAATGCCCTGCTACCAATAATCTCAGAACGCCCAACGCCACTAATACGCTGTATTTCAGGTACAACACGGTTATCGGCATAATTGAACAAAAACTTTTGGTCGTATTCTTTATCGGTACTAAAAAAATTGACGTACATCAACATACTGGGCTGAACGGGCGTAATGATAACCCCTTCTCGCTGAACCAAAATCGGTAAATTAGCCAAAATTTGATCGACACGTGATTTTACACGAGCCGCCGCAATGGTAGGGTCTGTACCTGGTTCAAAAATAATCTGTACCGTCGCCTCCCCCGCACTGGTGGCATCGGACATCATGTACTGCATACCTGGCACGCCATTGATAGCACGCTCCATGATGGTAAGGGTGGATTTTATCAACACATCTGCATTTCCACCTGGAAGCGAAATGAAAATATTTACCCTCGGAGGGGCTATTTCAGGAAATTGAGAAATTGGGCGAGTGAAAATCGCCAATACACCCAAAAAGACGATTGCCAGGGACAAGGCAATAGCCAAGACTGGTCTTTGTATGAATTTACTAAACATATTTTTCTTGGATTTTTTAAAAACAACCCTACCAAGGGTTTAAAACCCTTGGTAGGGTTAGTGAACTACTCTGCATGAAGATTTTTCAACTCTTCCACCACTGTCCTGTAAGATTTGAATTTAGTTTTGATATGATCTCCGTTTGTAACTTTACGTAAACCTTCCACTAAAATTTGGTCTTTTGTAGTCAAACCGCTCGTAACAGCGTAGATATGTGGCATTTCGAGACCCACCGTTATTTGTGTAGTATGAATAACTCCTTTGGCATCGACAACAAACACAAATTTCTTATCCAAAATATCAAAAGTAGCTTCTTGTGGAATCAAGAGGGCATTTTTGATGTAAGCTGGCAGTAGAATCGTACCCGTTTCACCATGTCGTAAAAGACCCTCTGGATTTGGAAATGTAGCACGGAAAGCGATGTTACCTGTTTCGTTATTAAAATCAGCTTCGATGGTTTCAAAATAACCTATATGGTTGAAAATCTGGTTATTAGCCATCAATAACTTTACTTTCTGAGGTCCTTCGTTTTTAATTCGAGTGGCATAATCTAAATACTCAGCCTCTGGCACATTAAAATAAACCCAAAGTTTACTGTTGTCAGAAAGTGTCGTTAGTAACTCTCCTTCCTCCACCAAACTTCCCAACCGCATCTTAAATTTATCAATTATTCCGTTAAACGGAGCTTTGATATTTGTTAGTCCGAGATGCGTGTTTTGCAGTTTTAAATCAGCTTTTTCACGATTTAATTTTGCTTTGGACAAGGCTAATTCTTGTTGCGAAACGATGTTTTTATCGGATAGAATCTTCGTATTTTCGTATTCAATACCCGCATAATCAACAGCAGCTTTCGATTTTTCCATTTCAGCCTCATAGACCATTGGCATAATCTGAAATATTTGCTGCCCTCGTTTAATATGTTGCCCCTCATCAACGAATATTTTTTGCAAATAGCCCCTTTCCAAAGACCGTATTTCGATGTGATTACTGGCTCGAATTTGACAGACATATTCCTTGTCAATGGCAGTATCAACCTTTATGGGGCTACTTACTATAAACTCAGTCTCTTCGTGTTTAGCGTGTTCAGCATGATTACAGCTTACCATAAAAAGTGCTGAGATAGCAAAAAAAATAATTGAATATTTCATGAATATTTAACTTTGAAATTGAGAATACAGGCGTAATACTTGAAAATTTCTTTCAAATAAATGAATGCCTTAAAACTTATGAGTTGATAATTAATAAAAATTACTTACAAGAACATTAAGCAACTGGAATCTTCCAAGAATGGTGGAGTAGAAAAAGGGGAATAAAAACTCGTTTGGAAAGGGATAAGCTACCACTTACAGACGAATTTCCAGAGATGCTATGGGTAAAGAAATTTAGCATATTCAGCGAATAATGACCTTCAATGATGTCATCTTCGTTACTGTCATCTGTAGTCTCTGATTCTTCTATAAAATCGAATGCTGATAAAGAATTAACTGGGCGAGTTGTACCTAAACCGTGGTGAGTGTGACTTTTATTTACCGTTACAAAACGATTTTGTTGCTTTTCAAACTTGGAGTTATTATTTCCAAAAAAAACGAAAGCCGTTGAGAATAAAACACAAAATAACCAAAGTAATTCATTTGATTTGAACACTTTACTTAATTTAATATTTTTGATCAGCAAATTCATAATACGGTGCAAAAGTAATGAAGTTATTTTAATTGCCACTATTTTGTGGGGAATACTTTTTTATGAAGGCGTGTTTGGCTCTTCCGAGCAAGTTCTTCAAGAAATAATTATTCTTCCTCCGCATTGAATGAATTCGTAAAATCTAAACTTACATCGAATGATAATCAACGAACCACAACCATTTTCCGACTCATCACGCCTTCCTTCGTCTCCAAAACATACACATAAATTCCAGAATTTAAAATCTGATTTCTAAATTCAACCCTATGATTTCCAGACGATTGTCTTTCATTTACTAAAATAATTTTATCCCGCCCAAATAAATCTTTTATCGTCAGAAGTACGTTGCCTAATTTGGCTAAAGTGTAATTAATTGTCGTAAAATCAGCAAATGGATTAGGAGCATTTTGAGATAATTCTGTCAGGAAATTTTCTTCTTCATTACCCGTAACTAAAATCGCAGATGAGGTATTTGAAGGACCACTTTCGTTTTGCAAGCGATCAAAAGCGGTAACTACGTACGTGTATTTTGTTGCTTGTGGTGTGCTTTGTAAATCAAAAAAAGCGGTGGTGTCCTTGTAAATTATTGTTCGGATTGCACCCGATTTATTGATGTCCACGGTTTCATTATTAGCAAAACGATAGATTACGTAGCCCTTAATTTCGTCTAATTCGGACTTTCCTGCGGTTGGTTTTGTCCATTTCAATTCCAAACCCGTATTGGTCAAATTTACCGATAAATTGAGGGGTACATTGGGAGCAATGGCATCTTTCCAAGCCATCGTTGGCATCAGTGAAGGAGTCTTGTAAAAATTCGTAATTAATGAATCTCTAAAACCTAATGGATTCTTATTCAGCGTATTAGTGTTATAATAAATACTACCTTGCACCTTTCCATTTGCTCGATTCAAGCGTATTTGACTTGGCATATGCGCCGTATTTTGCCAAGTTGTATTGTCAGAAGCATTGATTCTGTATGCCGCCTGACCAATGTATAAATGACGGTCAAAAGAATTATCCGCCCACCATGGCACTAATTTTGAGTAATCGGCAACGGTTAATCCAATATTCCAATATAACTGCGGAGCAACGTAATCAATCCAGCCTTTTTGAAGCCACGTTCTGGTGTCGCAATAAATATCACTGTAACTTTGTAAACCATTTGTAGCCGAACCCAAAGGTTGAGCCGTTGTCTTATTTTGCCAGATTCCGAAGGGCGAAATTCCGAATTTTACCCACGGTTTTACAGATTTTATTGAGTCAGAAATCATCTTCACCAATAGATTAACATTATCTCTTCGCCAATCATTTTTATTTATAATTCCTCTTTTATCTTTTACGTAAGTGGCTGAATCATTGAGTATTAAGCCCGTTGTTGGGTACGGATAAAAGTAATCATCAAAGTGAACGCCATCGACATCATATTTATTAGTAACCTCCAAAACTACTTGCGTGACGTGCTTGCGTACTTCTGGATTGCCAGGGTCAAGCACTCGCAGATTTCCGTAAGGCAAAA
>JAYVRF010000211.1:0-13721 GCA_043756925.1 Arcicella sp.
TGCCGATGGAGCAAAATTTTCGGAAATCAGTTTTGAGTCTTTGTTGGAACAGTATCGTTTAGTTCGTGAAGGGTCAATTGCTTTATTTAGTTCGTTTTCTGAAGAGGCTTCTTCTCAGGTTGGTTCTGCCAATGGAAGTGCTGTTTCGGCACGGGCTTTGGTGTGGATGATTGCGGGGCATGAAATTCATCACTTGAAGGTTTTGAAAGACAAGTATAATATTGGTTAATTTACGATTCAGGAGAATCGAAACATATATTCCATGAAATTTTATAAATATCAAGGTACTGGAAATGACTTTGTGGTTATTGATAACCGTGAGAAAATGTTTCCTATTTCACAAAAATATATTGCTGACTTGTGCCACCGCCGTTTTGGAATTGGGGCAGATGGTTTAATGCTTTTGCAAAATGCAGAGGGCTATGATTTCCGCATGGTTTACTTTAATGCCGACGGTACAGAAGGCTCGATGTGTGGTAATGGCGGTCGTTGTTTGGTTCGTTTTGCTCATGATTTGGGTATTATTGAGGAATCTACCTTGTTTATTGCTATTGATGGTGAACACGAAGCAAAAGTTACACCCGAAGTAATATCCTTAAAAATGATTGATGTCAATCAAATTGAAAGAACAGAGAAATATGATTTTATGAATACTGGCTCGCCGCATTATGTAACTTATACAAAAGATTTACAGAACTTAGATGTCTATACGCAAGGAAAGGCAATTCGGTATAATGAGCCTTTTGTAAGTCGTGGGGGTACGAATGTTAATTTCGTAGAAGTAGTTGGTGATAATCAATTAGAAGTACGTACTTATGAACGTGGAGTTGAAGATGAAACGTATGCTTGCGGAACTGGGGTAACTGCCTGTGCTTTATCCGCAAATTCTCGGTTTGGTTTTGAGAAAGCCATTGACATAAAAGTGGTTGGTGGAAATCTGAGGATTGAATTTGACCGCACTGAAACTGGTTATGAGAATATATTTTTGATTGGACCAGCAGTGAAGGTATTTGAAGGGATATTTTAAACTCAATTTTCAATATTCAACTTTTAAGCACAAAGTCATAACAATTAATGCTATCATTTGTAAACCGCTTGAACATTTTATATTGAACATTTAAACATTTAACATTAATGACGATTACTATTGTAGGGCTTGGGCTAATTGGTGGCTCGATGGCTTTGAGTTTAAAAGAAAACCACTTTGTTGATACGTTAATTGGCGTTGATAATAATCCCATTCATGCTACAAAAGCTCTTGAATTAGGTTTGGTTAATTCGGTGGTTTCTCTGCACGAGGCCGTTGCCCATTCTGATATTATCATTGTGGCAATTCCCGTAAATGCCTTAACTTCGATTTTGCCACAAATTTTAGATTTAATTACTGAAAATCAAGTAGTTATCGAAGTGGGTTCTACAAAAAAGCCTGTGATTGATGCGGTTAAAAATCATCCAAATCGGCAGAATTTTGTGGCAACTCACCCAATGGCGGGAACGGAATTTTCTGGTCCAGAGGCGGCAATTCGGCGTCTTTTTGATGGTAAAGTATGTGTGCTTTGTGATGTGGAGGATTCTAAACCTGATTTGGTTGAAATTATCAAAAATATGTATGTTCAAGGTTTACAAATGAACATTATTTTCATGGAATCTAATGCCCACGATGTGCATACCGCCTACATTTCGCACATTTCACATATTTGTTCATTCGCCTTGGCTTCTACGGTTTTAGCAAAGGAAAAAGATGAAGAAAGTATTTTTAATTTGGCAAGTACGGGTTTTGAATCAACGGTTCGTTTGGCTAAATCAAATCCCGAAACTTGGATTCCCATTTTCAAGCAAAATCAAGAAAATATTGTTGACGTTTTGGACGAATATATTACTACACTGCTAAAATTCAAGGGTTTGATGATTTCGGATAGCTACGATAAATTAAAGGAATGTTTGGTGCAGGCGAACGATATTAAAAGGATTTTAAACAAATAGAAAGTAATATCATCCATAACACAAATTCTTACTGACTTAATAATCAACCAATTGAAAAAAAATATTATATTTGTACTAAACCATCCTTCTCTATCATTATCTAAGGAATAGCAATTGAATCTACTGCACTTTCAAATCAGTTAATGTTCTCATAATCAATGATATAATTCATTATTTCCCAGTTAAATTCTTTAAAATTTCCGAGAAAAATATGGCACTGATTGACGCTTACACGCAAAATCTTACGGCTCGACAAGTTTCGCATTTACTGCGGCGAACTGCCTTCGGGGCGACCCCAACCCAAATTAAATCTTTCATAGGCAAGAAGGTTGATATTATTGTGCAACAATTATTTGCCCCTCAACCTGTTCCGCCCGATCCTACGGACGAAAATCAAAAAACATCTCATGAATTGGTTTGGGGTGGCGGTGCTGCCACTGATGGAGAACGTAACAATTTTGATGGGTCAAGAAGGACAAGACTGAAATATTGGTGGATGGGTCTAATGACAAATCAGGCAGTTTCTTTAACGGAAAAAATGACCTTGTTTTGGCAAAATCACTTCGTTTCCACTTCGACTGACGTTCAAGATGTACGTTTTATATATCGTCAAAATCAACTTTTACGAAAATATGCGTTCGGTAATTTCCGTGATTTCGTTATTGAGATTACAAAAGACCCAGCCATGTTGGTTTATTTGAGTGGGAATAGTAACGTGGTTGGAAAACCCAATGAGAATTATGCACGAGAATTGATGGAACTTTTCACCATCGGGGTTGGGAATTACAACGAAGAGGACGTAAAAGCTGCGGCACGTGTTTTGACGGGTTGGCGTTCAATAAATTTTAGAAATATTACGATTGCTACAATTGGAAATGAATTTCGTTCAACTCAACATGATACTGCCGATAAAACCTTTTCGGATTTTTATCAGAAAAATGTCATAAAAGGTCGTGTAGGAGCAACTGCGGGTGACGATGAATTGAAAGATTTAGTTGCCATGATTTTGGCTCAACCCGAAACGGCTCGTTTTATGGTTAGGAAATTTTATCGTTTCTTTATTCAAGCCGATATTTCTGCCCAAGTGGAAAAAGATTTTATTGAACCATTAGCTGCCATTTTTAGAAAAGATTATGAAATAAAACCTGTACTAACTGCTTTTTTCAAAAGTCAACACTTTTTTGATGAAACGCTCTATGGTTCACAAATAAAATCACCTTTGGATTTAATTGTTGGAACGTTCCGAAGTTTCAATTACCAAGTTCCAGATTCTGTGAAAGAGCGGGTAAAATATGATGCTTCGACAACGTATTTATATGTTCGTACTCGTGAACAACAAATGGATATTATTGACCAACCTTCTGTGTTTGGTTGGAGACCCTATTATGACACTGAATTTTATGCAATTTGGATAAATTCAACAACCCTTGCTTTAAGAGGAGGTTTGACAGACTATATCGTTAGAGGAGCCACAAATATTAACTTGGACATCAATACTTTGGGACTTCCCTTATTGACTTCATTACCACAAACATTGACAGATGAAAATTCTGCCTATATGATGGTCAGAGAATTAACGGACTCATTGATGGAATTTCCCTTAACCCAAGACCAAGTTAAATATATTGCAGAACAACCTTTAATGGGTGGTGCCCCGTATTATGAATGGCTGGACATCTGGAATGCTTATATTAAAGCACCCAACGATGTTATGAAGAAAAATGCCGCAAAAACCCGTTTAGACCGTATGATGGCGTATATTTTAAGATTGGCTGAATATCAAATGGGGTAATTTTGGGTGAACGGTTCACGGTAAACGGTGAGCGGCTTTGCTTTATTAGGTTTTCTTAAATCAATTTTCAATTTTGTGTAACTGTGTATCACTTTTACGGTGTACCGTTCACCGTGAACCAACAAAGATATGAAACGTAGAGATTTTATACAATATACTTCCGCATCGTTCTTTTTGCCCATGATTCTTGATGGCTTTGGAGCGAAAGCACATACGCAAGCAACCACCCCTTTCATGAAAGCCATGTTGGATGTTGCTGATGCCAACAATAATATTTTGGTCGTAATTCAACTGGCTGGTGGTAATGACGGGCTTAACATGGTTTTGCCCCTCGACCAATACGATGCTTATTCCGCAACTACTTTGAGAGGTAGTATTGCCATTCCAGAAAGTAAAATTCTGAAATTAAAAGATAATCCCAAAACGGGTCTTCACCCATCTATGACGGGTTTACAGAGGCTTTACGATGAAGGAAAACTCTCAATTGTGCATTCAGCGGGTTACCCAAATCCAAGTTTTTCACACTTCCGAGCCAGTGACATTTGGTTTACGGGCGTGGATTCTGACAAACTTTCAACGTCTGGATGGTTGGGTAGATATGCCAGTGGCCGCTATCCAGGCTTTCCTGATAACTATCCAAGTACGCAAAATCCAGACCCCTTGGCGATTCAGATTTCGTCAATCTCGGCAACAATTTTTAATACAGCTTCGATAACTTCTGCTCTTGCCATTCAGAATCCTGATACATTTGCAACCATTGTGGGCGACAAACCTAATATTGACCCAAGTCCTTTGCCTAATACGCCTGGGGGGAAATATACGGCTTTCGTTCGCCAACAGCAAATTTCCTCTTTTGCCTATGCTGGACAATTAAAAGTAGCTTCTGCAAAAGGAAAAAATATGGTTACATACCCAACCAATAACACTTTGGCTGACCAATTGAAAATCGTTTCAAGATTAATTCATGGGGGTTTGCAGACGAAGATTTATTACGTGACTTTGGGAGGATTTGATACCCACGAAAACCAAGTGAGTATTAATGACAATTTAACGGGAGGTCACGCCACTTTAATGCAAAGAATTTCGGAAGGAATTACCGCTTTTATGGATGATTTGAAAGCACAAGGCAACCAAGATAAAGTGGCTGGAATGACGTTCTCGGAATTTGGACGGAGAGCAAACTCAAACGGAAGTAAAGGCACAGATCACGGTTGGGCATCGCCTTTGTTTGTCTTTGGTAATGCCGTTAAAACCCAAATCATCGGTAAAAACCCTGATTTGAAGGCTTTATCGGGTAATACGGGAAATTTTAACGTTCCACTACAAAACGATTTCAGACAAGTCTATGCAGCTATTTTGCAAGATTGGATGGGAGCAAGTGAAGCATCGGTGAAGACTATTTTGTTGGATAAAACTTTTAAACCCTCAGATATTTTCAAGGACACAAGAGTACTGGCTAATGAAACGGAGTTGCCTTTGGCGGAGTTAAATATTTTTCCAAATCCAGCCCAAAACGATACGATTATTGAATCAGATGCTTTTGCCAGAAATAATACCGAATTAGTCGTTACAGATGCGTATGGACGGAGTTTTGACACAAATCCAACTCGACTTTCACGCACGCAAATACGGATAAATGTAAGTGGAATGGCTTCTGGGAAGTATTTTGTGAAAGTTGACACGGGAGCAGAACCGTTGGTGAAGGCTTTGATGGTCATGCGGTAATTAAATTAATCAAAACTTTTTACCCATTCCATTTGCAATTAAAAAAAGGTATTCCTAATTTTGCACTCCCAAAAGGGACAATTCCTTTACGCATACGGGCGTGGCGAAATTGGTAGACGTACCAGACTTAGGATCTGGCGCCGTGAGGCATGGGGGTTCGAGTCCCTTCGCCCGTACTTTTCAATTATCAATGAGCAATTACCAATTATCAGTAATTAATTCGTTAAATGACTTAAAAAAGCCCTTTTAACCAACTTGGTTTTGAGGGCTTTTTTTAATTGCAAATCCAGAATTTCAACATTAGAAATATAACAGATGAACATTTCTCTCGAAAAAAGTACCCCCGTAAACGCTCGTTTGGTCGTTTTAATCGCAGAAGCAGATTATAAACCCCAAGTTAATAAAAAACTAAAAGATTACCGTAAACAAGCCACCATCAAAGGTTTTCGCCCAGGAATGGTGCCAGTTCAGTTGATACAAAAAATGTACGGTAAATCTATTTTGATTGACGAAATCAATCAACTATTAGGGAAATCTGTTCAAGAATATATCCGTGAAAATAAACTAAGCATCGTTGGCGACCCAATGCCCGCACAAGAGGAGCAAGATATAATTGATTGGGATAACCAAAAAGATTTTGAATTTGCTTATAATCTTGGTTTATCAGGAGAGTTTACGGTTGATTTCGACAAAATTCCAGCCGTGAAAACGTATGATATTCAAGCGGGAGAGAAAGAATTAACTGAGACTTTGGAAAACATCATGAAAAATGGTGGTGAGCAAATCAACCCAGATACTGTTGAAGATGGCGATATGATTTTCGGAACTTTTACCCAAGGAGAATGGACGGAGAAGTCAGCAATTCCGATGAAATCAATCAAGGACGATGCAAAAGCTACGTTTATTGGTGCTGCTAAAGAAGCTACTTTAAGTTTTGATGTTCAGAATACTTTCGTAGATGAAAAATCTATTGAATTGGCGACTGGCAATAAAACGGGCTTGACGGGTGAAGTTTCTTTTATAATTGAAGATATTACTCGTACAGCCCCAGCGGAAATGAATCAAGCATTTTTTGATAAAATTTTGGGGGAAGGAAAGGTTTCTTCGGAAGAAGAATTCCGTTCGGAGGTGATGAGTATTATCCAATCAAATTACAAGCGTGAATCCGAATATTTGTTGAAAATTGATGCAGAAAAGGCTCTTTTGGATAATGTTTCGATTGAATTACCAGAGGAGTTTTTGAAGAATTGGTTAGTAACAATTAACGAAGGAAAATTCACTCCCGAGCAAATTGATGCAGATTTTGAGAATGTGAAAAAGGATTTGCGTTGGACATTAATCAAAAATGAAATTGCTACGAAAAATGATATTAAAGTTGAATACGAAGAAGTGTTGGCAAGAACCAAAGACATGATTCGTGGACAGTTTGGAATGATGGGTGGCATGGGTAACGACAATTCAATGGACGAAATGATTGACCGCATTGCCACAGGATATTTAACCGATAAAAACAAGCAAGATAATTTCAGAAAAATGTTTGACGAAGTATTCACCACTAAGATCTCAGATGCCATTGTTGCAAATATGAAAATTGAGAGTAAAACAATTGACGTTGAAGAATTTAAGAAAATTGCTGATTCTTTGGTTTAAGCTATAATTATATTCAAGCAAAAAATCCCTGACAATCAATTGATTATCAGGGATTTTTTGCTTGAATATAATCCTTACCTCAGCAATTCCACCCAACCCTTCAAACTTTGGGTTGGACTATTAGGGTCTAAGGTCAGGAATTTTACTTCACAAGTATAGAAATACGAACCTGCGGGTAATGGATTTCCTGCATTGTCGTTTCCATTCCATTCCAATTTTGGACCTGCATATTCAAACACTTTTTGTCCATTGCGATTATACACCGTAAACATTACCGTTTGCACAAATCTTGGACATTTCAAGGCTTGGAACGTATCATTCTTGCCGTCTCCGTTGGGCGTAAAAATGTTCGGTAAACTAAAACTGGTACAATTATCCTTACAAACCACATTGCTTTTAGCACTTTCCAAACCAAAACGATTCGTTGCCGTGATGTAATAACAACCAAGGTATGAATCCGCTTTGGTATGAGTAAACGTAGTAGCGGGTGGTCTTGGCTGATTTATTTCTCCAATTTTCGTAAAATCACCGTCTTGTTTTGGCGAATAGAAAATGCTGTATTTCACAATGTCTTTGTCACATTCTGCCCCCGCACCATTTTTGTCGGGCGTTGACCACGTTAATTTATTATTAAATGAAGTCTCATTACAGTTGCTTTCATTTTTGTTATATTCATTGCAATCTAAGGCATCAATCAACACAATTGGTGGACAAATCAGAAGGTCTGTTTTTGGTGTTGCACAAATAATCTGTGAGAAATTAAATAACAAACTTGGACGTATTTTAGGGTCGCCGTAAGTTCCAACGGTTTCTACTTTATAACAATACGATGAATCAGGGTTCATTTTGGTAATGGCTAATCCATCAGCTGGGAAAGAATCTCCGCCCGTATCCGTAAAGCTAAACGTACTTGTTACTGGCACATCGGCAATGCGATTGAAAACTCCCGAGCCTTGTTTTGTTTCCCTGAAAATTCGGTGCGTTTGGTTTTGATTATTCCAAGGCACCGTTGCTTGCCACGACAAATTAACCACCTTAACATCTCCCGTTGCCGCCAAACGAACACTACTGGCACTTTCTGTCGTGTCCAAAGGTGATAATCCTGAGGTATTTGTATAATAAAAAACCAAACGATAACGATAGCTATTATCCAACGTATTCAAGACCTTGTCGGTAAAAAGTGTATCTAATTTTCCTGCCGATAAGTCCGTATCAATGTTTGGAGAAACTTGCGTAAATCCTGTTGCTCCCGATTGCCCCGTAGCTCTGAACAAACGGTATTGATAAGGACCTTTATATTGAACTTTATCCAAAGAAACGGGACGAGTCCAACGGACGGTGATTTCTCCCGTGGTGGCGTTAGTTTTATCCACCGTCACATTGGTAATCACGGGACCCTGAAATGGCAGATTGGCACAAGTTTGGTCAGAGGTGACGCTCATGGTTGTGTTGCCTCCGTTGGTGAACAAGACCAACGTTCGGTAACTATAATCTATGTTTCTGGTAAGATTTTTATCGGTAAATGTCGTGGCAGTCACGGGTACTCGTCCCACTTCCACGTAACCCAAATTGGCGGGTAAACCAACCGTACAAACCGCTGGCGTGTAAGGCGTGCAACCTACTCGACGATAGATAATAATCACCGCCCCAGTGTTCTGGCAAGTATATGAATCCCAATTTAAGGTAACGGTTCTGTTACCCGCATCGTTTACGGTTCTCAAATTTTTGATGCGAGGAGCAATGATTTTTATTCGCCAATTTTTACTGTCCACCAAACTCGGAATACTCTTAGAAGCAGGTAAATCTTGCACTTTAAAGAGTACATCATAAGGTTCTTGCCTAACGTGACTACAATTTGTTTTCCACAAGAATCTTCCCGAAGCAGGGGAGGACGGTGCGGGTGCAGTTTGATTAAAAGTGGCAAAATCGGGAGAAATAAAGGTCGTTCCATCGGGGAGTCTATAAACTGCACCCGTTGAAAGAAGCGTCATATTATCCAATCTGCCTTGTTTTGCGGGAGAATCCGTGGCGGTAATGAGTTGGTCAATCAGCGTTCCTGCTTCAACGCAAATATCCTCGGGTACTTTTATTTTAGGAGCGGCATTATCGGCACTTTTGACTTCAATTTGCATATCCCGAACGGTGATGGAAATCAGTACGCCATTTCGCCATTCTTCCACGGTGAAGGCACAATTATAAAGCCCTTCCTCTTGAGGAACATCCCAAATTAAATCACCTGTAAGTTTATCAATGGTAAAGGAACTTTGGATTGATGAAATCAAGTTGGGTTGAACAAATCCAACAATTGCTTGACCTCTTAAACGACAATCATCTTGTTCCCCTTTCCTACAATCAATCAATTTATAGGCTAAACTATCGCCTTCAACGTCAATTGCATTAGGATTATGAATAAATTTCTGACCTACAACCGCCGTTAAATCTACCGCAGGATTCAGTAAAATGGGTGTTGAATTTTGTCCTAATCCCGAATTTACTTTCAAAATGGTCTCCACAAAAAAGGTCACTTGCTGAGAATCCCCTGGAATATTTCTAACGTTAGCATTTCTATTTGGAATAGCAACTGTAATACGATAATCTGAGGGTCCAGCATACGTGTAAGTTGCTTTATAAATTCCTTTGGCAACGCCATTTCCTAAATCTTCCCCTTGTCCATTTCCGTTGATTCTCGGAGCTCTGATGATCACATTTAGACCATCGCCAAAACAAAAATAGGCTTCTTTTTGATCGACCCAGGCTCTATTACCAGCGGCGGTATTGTCACAATAAATGGTTAAAGTAAATTCGTAGGTCAGCGAAGTGGTAGAAATCCGTTTAATTGAAATTTCTCCTCCTCTCATGTGTGTAGCGAAAGATTTAGTAGTCAGAAAACTTAGGCATAATCCTAAAATCAGTGAGTATAGTATTTTTATTTTCATTTGATGTTGAATAAATGATTAGGCTTTTGCCTACAAGTTACTTACAAAATTATTTTTATTGTAAACAAAACAAATTTTTAAAACATTGGGTTAAAATCGTATAAATATTTCAGCGATTTAAAGCAAGTTACCATTTTACGACCAAATTATGTTTTATGGTAAAAAAACGAAAAAAGATTGTATTTAATTGCTAAAAAGTTATAGATAATTTGAAAGACAATCGTTTGGGTAGTAGTTTTGGGTATTGGTAATTAGTTAATAGTAATTGCTCATTAATTGTTAAGAATTAGAGGTCTAAATTTAATTTCCTAACTAATTGTCAATTTTGAAAACTAATAAAAACAGAAACTAAAACAATTATAAAATGTCTTGGGTAACAAAAACATTATCAAGTTCGCTGGGTAGAAAACTCATCATGGCAGTTACGGGGATTTCGTTGATACTATTTTTATTAGTGCATTGCGGAATCAATTCAATGATTTTCTTCAATGACGGTGGTGAAACATTCAATGCTGCTGCCGAGTTTATGGGTCATAACTGGTTTATTAGAACAACTGAGGTTGGGTTGATGTTGGGTTTTATCATTCACATTGCGGACGGCTTAATGCTTTGGAAATCTAATAGAGAAAAACGTCCTGTGAAATATGCTATTGTGAAAGGCGAAGTAAATTCAACGTGGGCTTCCCGTTCTATGGGAATATTGGGTTCATTGTTGTTGATTTTTTTAGTGATTCATTTGCGTAATTTCTGGGTGACAAGTCGTTTTACGGACGAGATTACGGGTGGACACACCACTTTGTTTGCTGAGATGGTTGAAACTTTTGCTAATCCAATTCCAGTAATTATTTATGTAATTGGCTGTATTTCATTGGCTTACCATCTATCGCACGGTTTTCAAAGTTCATTCCAAACAATGGGTTGGCGGCATCCAAAATATACGCCCTTTGTGAAGGCATTAGGATTGGGTTTTTCAATTTTGATTCCTCTAATTTTTGCAGCAATGCCAATATCAATGTATTTTGGGTGGATAGCTTAGAAAGGTACTAAGTTTTAAGAAATAAGTTATTAAGTTATTGAAAAAGTAGTTGAGTAATTTTAAAAGTTTTAACGTTAATGCGTGTGTTTTGGTAACTTAAGACTTAACAATTTGAAACTTAACGACTTAAATTTCAACATCAATTTATAAAAAACAAGTTTATGTCAGCTATATTAGATGCTAAAATACCAAGTGGACCAATTAATGATAAATGGACAGATTTCAAATCTCATGTGCCACTTGTAAATCCCGCCAATAAGCGGAATATTGAAGTTATTGTAGTCGGTACTGGCTTGGCTGGTGCTTCGGCAGCAGCTTCTTTGGCAGAATTAGGATACAAAGTCAAAGCATTTTGTTTCCAAGATTCACCCCGTAGAGCCCACTCAATTGCGGCTCAGGGTGGAATTAATGCCGCCAAAAATTACCAAAATGACGGCGATTCAGTTTTCCGACTTTTCTATGATACCATCAAAGGTGGAGATTATCGTGCAAGAGAAGGAAATGTGCATCGTTTAGCGGAAGTATCTGGTTCAATCATTGACCAATGCGTGGCTCAAGGTGTTCCTTTTGCCCGTGAATACGGTGGATTATTGTCGAATCGTTCTTTCGGTGGAACACAAGTTCAGCGTACATTTTATGCCGCTGGACAAACTGGGCAACAATTATTGTTAGGAGCGTATTCAGCGTTGCAACGCCAAATTGGTTTAGGAAACGTAACAATGATGACTCGTCACGAAATGATGGACGTAGTAATGATTGATGGAAAAGCTCGTGGAATCATTGCTCGTGATTTGATTTCGGGTAAATTGGAGCGTCATTTTGGACACGCTGTTTTGTTGTGTACGGGTGGATACGGAAACGTTTTCTATCTTTCTACCAACGCAATGGGTTCAAATGTTTCGGCAACTTGGAAGGCACATCGTAAGGGAGCATTTTTTGCCAATCCATGTTACACACAAATTCACCCAACGTGTATTCCTGTTTCGGGCGACCACCAATCAAAATTGACTTTAATGTCAGAATCATTGAGAAATGACGGTCGTATTTGGGTTCCAAAGAAAGAAAATGATACTCGTTTAGCCATTGATATTCCAGAAGAAGAAAGAGATTATTATTTGGAGCGTCGCTATCCTGCCTTTGGAAATTTAGTACCCCGTGATATTGCCTCTCGTGCCGCAAAAGAGCGTTGTGATGCAGGGTATGGCGTAGGAACTTCCAAAATGGCGGTTTATCTTGATTATGCCGAAGCTATTTTGCGTTATGGAAAAGGTGAAGCAAACAAGCAAGGTATTCAAAATGCAACTGCGGAGCAATTGCAAGAAATGGGTAAGGCTGTGGTGAAAGAAAAATACGGTAACTTGTTTGATATGTACAAGCAAATTACTGGTGAAGACCCATACACATTGCCAATGCGTATTTATCCAGCAGTTCATTACACAATGGGTGGACTTTGGGTTGATTATAACTTAATGACAACCGTTCCAGGGCTTTATGCTTTGGGTGAAGCCAATTTCTCTGACCACGGTGCAAACCGTCTGGGAGCATCCGCTTTAATGCAAGGTTTAGCAGATGGTTACTTTGTATTACCATACACAATTGGAGCGTACTTAGCGAGTGATATTCGTACAAAAGCAATTCCAACAGACTCTCCAGAATTTGTACAAGCCGAGAAAGAAGTGCAAGAACGTATCAACAAAATGATGTCAATCAAAGGCACTAAATCGGTTGATTATTTCCATAAGAAATTAGGAAAAATTATGTGGAACGAGTGCGGAATGTCTCGTAGTGAAGCTGGTTTAAAAGGTGCAATTACAGAAATTCAAGGTTTGATAAAAGAGTTTTGGACGGATGTTAGAATTCCAGGTGATATGGACGAGTTTAATCCAGAATTAGAAAAGGCGGGTCGTGTGGCAGATTTCTTAGAGTTAGGTGAATTGATGTGTGTGGACGCTTTGAACCGTAATGAATCATGTGGAGGTCACTTTCGTGAAGAATATCAAACCGAAGACGGTGAAGCATTGCGTGATGACGAAAACTTTGCTTACGTTGCCGCTTGGGAATTTAAAGCACCGTCAGAGTTTGAATTACACAAGGAAGAATTGATATTTGAAAACGTTAAAATTGCCCAGCGGAGCTACAAGTAGTCATTGTTTAATAGTTATTAATTACTGGTTGATTGCAACAATCATACAGTAATTAATAACCAAAAACAAATAACTGATAACTGTTAACTAATCATGGAAGGAAATATGAATTTGTCTCTCAAAGTTTGGAGACAAAAAAATGCAAACTCGGAAGGTAAATTCCAACAATACGACGTTCAAGGTATTTCAGAAGATATGTCTTTCTTAGAAATGTTTGATGTTTTGAACGAACGTCTCATCAACGAAGGCGATTCGCCCGTTGCTTTTGACCACGATTGCCGTGAAGGTATTTGCGGAATGTGTTCAATGTATATCAATGGTGAACCACACGGACCTGGCAAAAACGTTACTACGTGCCAGTTGCACATGAGGTCATTTAAAGACGGTGATACTATCACAGTCGAACCGTGGAGAGCAAAAGCTTTTCCAGTTGTAAAGGACTTGGCAGTAAATCG
>JAYVRF010000212.1:0-13579 GCA_043756925.1 Arcicella sp.
CGTGAGACTCCAATTTCGTCTGTGATTGCTCATAATTTCGTAAAGTTATTAAAACTTAGTTTACGAAAAATTTGTCCAGTTAATTAGGGGGTTCGGGAGGAGTATCAAACTATAACAAACTCATTTTTGAAATCAAATCACAACACTTCCTGATTCTATCGTACGAACAAGAACACTATAACAAACTCATTTTTGAAATCAAATCACAACAGAGGTATCTATTTTGCCCTCGGTACTTGACTGTGATTAAAGATAACGAAAGAACAATTTGTAAGCAAATCACAACAATCTTGTAAATGTCCGCTCCCAGTAGGTAACTGTGATTAAAGATAACGAAAGAACAATTTGTAAGCAAATCACAACTAAGCCATGAATAAGAAATAAATGATGTTTACTGTGATTAAAGATAACGAAAGAACAATTTGTAAGCAAATCACAACTAAAATAAATTTACGTTTAGTTTGCAAATAGTTGTTATACTAATTATATTTACTAACAAATATTTAAACTAAGAAAATGACACAAGAATATTCAACTTATACCCCAGAAGATTTTGAAGTTTGGAGCATCCTTTTCAATCGTCAAATTGAGCAATTAAAGCCAATTGCCAGTGAAGCGTATTTAGAAGGGATAAAAAAGGTAAACTTTTCAGCCAATAAAATTCCTAATTACTTAGAAACCAATATCTTGCTGAAACAATTAACGGATTGGCAAATTCACGTAGTACCAGGATTAATTGACAATCGTCCGTTTTTTGAGTTGATGCAAAACAAACGGTTTTGTGCTTCAACTTGGCTACGTAAACGTGAACAATTAGATTATTTGGAAGAACCTGATATGTTCCATGATATTTTCGGACACGTTCCATTACTTTCAAATCAATCTGTTTGTCATTTTTTAGAAGAATTAGCCCGAATTGCCCTTCGATTTGTGGAGAGTGAAGAGGCAATTGAATACATCGCAAGAATATATTGGTACACTGTGGAATTTGGATTAATTAGGGAAAATGGACAACTAAAAATCTATGGTGCGGGCATTTTATCTTCCTCGGGAGAAAGTGTTTATTGCTTAGAATCATCTCATCCTCAACGACTTGATTATAATGTTAAACAAATTTTTGATACGCTATTCATCAAAGATCATTACCAAGAACAGTATTTTGTGATTAATTCCTACCAACAATTATTTGACTCAATTCCTGAAATTGAGAAGGAATTAGAATCAAGAATGAGTACTAATAATCCTCGAAAATTATTTGTACAAAATGATTTAGAAATTAAATATCAATTGGCAAATATTTGATTTTTTGAAAGTGTTTTTCGTAAATAAGCCAATATTGTGTTAATTTAGTAAACAATTGTTGTCTTGACAATATTTACAAATTCCAATATAAAGGCTATTTCCAAAAAAATGACTTCCAATCCTGCCGAAAATCGTGCTTACTTTTTTAAGATTGATACCACAATTAAGAAAATAAGACAGCAAATTCAAAAAAAATTTGATAATTTAAACGTCGATTTAACCGTTGATCAATGGGTTCTTTTGGATCATATTTTTAGGTATGAAGCGAAAGGAATTAGTCAAAATGAATTAGCAGAAATGACGGTTAAAGATGCTCCAACGGTTACAAGAATTATTGATTTATTAGTTAAAAAAGGCTTGTCAGAACGCACAATGGCAGAAAATGACCGTCGAAAATTTAATATTACTTTAACTGATGCGGGAAGAAATAAATTTGACGAAGCCTATCCAATCGTGGCAGAGGTCAGAAAAAAAGGTTGGGGAGATTTGAATAGTGAAGATTATACCACGCTTGTTAGAATTTTGGATTCAATTTATGCTAATATCACTGTTTAAAATGAACCGCAAGTTTTAGCCGTGAATAAAATGTACCAAACACACCATTAAAAAAGTGATTAATCCCATTAAGACGGTCATAATTGTATAGGATTTTAAGGCTAAATCGGTGCTTAGATTTCCAAATCTTGACACTACCCAAAAGTAGGCATCATTGGCATGAGAAACCATCATTGAACCCGCTCCCATTGCCATTAAAGTAATTTGCCGTCCCCACTCTGAATCTAATCCTAACGATGGTAAAAGTGGAAAAATAATGGAAGCCGAAGAGATAATTGCAACCGTCGATGAACCTTGTGCTGTTTTAAAAATCAACGTCAGAATGAAGGGAATGATTAATCCAACGTGATATTGAGTAATAGTTGCCCCAAAAACTTTCCCTAAATCCAACATTTTTATTATTTCTCCAAATGCTCCACCGATGGCAATAATCGCTAAAATTGGTCCTGCTTTTTCGATGGCTGTTTCCAATAAATGGTTCAATTTAACTTTCTCAATTTTCTCAAAAAGGGTAATTGAAATCAAAATTCCAATAAAAAGAGCAACGATTGGGTCACCCACAAATTTTATCAAACTCAAAATCATCTCAGAGAAAATCGTTGGATTTAAAAGGATAATTGACTTCAATGAAATTAAAGCGATGGGAACAATTATAGGCAAAAAAGAAAGTAATGGTTTTGGTAGGTTTAAGGTTGAAAGATTAGGCGTATCTTCTTGTAAATCAACTGTTTCTGAATACAAATGCTGATATTTCTTACCCGAATACTTACCCCAAAAATAAGCAATTATTGTTCCTGGAATTGCCAAAAAAATACCTAACAACATCGTTTGTCCTAATTCTACATTCATCAATCCCGCAGCGGCAGTAATGCCGGGGTGCGGAGGCACAAGGCAATGAACGGAGTATAAAGATCCTGCCAAACATACGGTGAAAAATACGTGAGAATCCTTGACTTTTCTGCCCAATGAGTAAAGCAAACCACTCAAAACAATAAATCCAGAATCACAAAAAATGGGTAATCCGATGATAAATCCTATCAATGTGATGGCAACTCCTGCATATTTTTCACCCGTTTTTTCGAGAATATAGTTGGCAATGCTGATGGTTGCGTTAGTTTTATCCAAAATAACGCCCAAGGTTGTGCCTAAAATAATCAATAAACCTATTTTTTCAAGTGTGTGTCCAAAACCCAATTTAAGATTTTTGATAACTTCTTCACCAGAAAATTGAGCGGTTAAACCCACTAAAATAGCCACTATAAACAATACATAAAAAGTATTAAATTTGAATTTAGAACTCAACAGAATAATTAATAATATACTGATAATTAAGAGAATAGCTACAAATAGTGGTGATAGCATAGTTGTACGTTTTGGGTTAAATTTAACTAAACAAACCTGATTATTTTTTTAATTTTAACTCAAAAGGAGATGAAGTTAAAATATCAATGAATTTATGACATTTCGCCAGCAATTGAATGCTTCAAAATCTTTTTAACAACTTGTATATCAACACTTTGCCCTAAAGCAAACATTAGTTTTGTGATTGCTGCCTCGGTGGTCATATCTACCCCACTGACCACTCCAATTTCCTGCAAATATTGACTCGTTTGATACCTTCCCTGCGTAACCCGACCTCCATTACATTGCGAAACATTAAAAATAACAATTCCCTTTTCAACAAATTCTTTCATTAATTGTAAAAACCAATCAACCGTTGGGGCATTTCCTGAACCAAAAGTTTCTAATACAACGCCTCTCAAACCCTTGATTTCTAAAATATTACGAATAACCTTTTCTGTTATTCCTGGAAATAATTTTAAGATGACCACATTTTCGTCCAAAAACTCATGAACTTTCAAAATGGCATCTGATTCATAAAGTTTGAGATACGGTTTGTTATACTCAATCTTGATTCCTGCCTCGGCTAAAACTGGATAATTTTCTGATTCAAAAGCATTGAATTGAACGCTTTCGTGCTTTCTGGCACGGTTTCCACGCAATAATACGGAGTTGAAATAAATACAAACTTCCGAAATAATGGGTTGATTATTGGTCTGTGCCGATGCAATTTCAAGAGCGGTGATAAAATTTTCTTTTGCATCCGTCCTTGCAACGCCAATTGGCAATTGAGCCCCCGTGAGAATAACTGGTTTATTGAGATTTTCTAATAAATAACTCAACGCAGAGGCTGTATAAGCCATCGTGTCGGTGCCGTGAAGTATTACAAAAGAATCATATTTAGCGTAATTTTCTTCAATAATTTTTGCCAACGTGACCCAAGTTTCAGGATTCATGTTTGAAGAGTCAAGCAATTCATCAAACGTCAGCACTGAAATCTCAAAATCTAAACGTGCCATTTCGGGTAAATTATCGGGAATTTGAGCAAAATCAAAAGGCACTAAGCTATCCATTTTAACATCATATACCATACCAAGAGTGCCTCCAGTGTATATTACAAGCACTTTCACATCATCTTTGCCGTCGGCTTTTGTTTTTATTTTAGTAATGTTCATTCAGTCAATTTTTGAGCATTCAAACTCGTTTGTTTAATCACATCTTCAACGCTAACCTGCATCAAATCCGCCACTTTCTGAGCAATAATTTGCAAGTAAACTGACTCATTTCGTTTACCTCTGTAAGGCACAGGTGCGAGATAAGGAGCATCCGTTTCAAGAACAATATGTTTCAAATCAATGTAGGGCAAAACTTTATCCAAACCCCCATTTTTGAACGTTGCCACTCCCCCAATACCCAGTAAAAAGTTTAGCTCAATGGCTTTTTGGGCTTCTTCCAAAGTACCAGAAAAACAATGAAAAATTCCTTTTAAGGTTGGGTCAGCATTCTTCTCGATCAACGCCACTGTCTCCCAAAAGGCGTTTCGAGAATGAATATCAATCCAGATATTATGTTTTTTTGCTAAATAACACTGGGTCAAAAAAGCTTCTTCCTGTTGTTTTACGAAGGTTTTATCCCAAAATAAATCCATTCCTATTTCACCGATAGCAATGAATTTTTCCTTATTCAACCATTCTTCAACAATGTATAATTCTTTCTCAAAATTTTCTTTCACATAACACGGATGCAAACCCATCATTGGAAGACATTTATTTGGATATTTTATCGCCAAATTCATCATTCCTTCAATGGTTTCTGAGTTGCAATTTGGCATCCAAATTTCTGAAATACCTTGTATAAAGGCTCTATTCAACATTTCTTCACGGTCTTCGGCAAAGACTTCGTCATAAATGTGTGCGTGGGTTTCTGTCATTTTCAATTCATTAATCAATCATAAATTCGACCTTTCCAAACTACTTTCACGGGGGAATAGTAAAAGAAAAGCATGGTCATTTGCCACCAATTGGCATAAAATTCATACAAAAGTAAATGTTTAATTAAATGAAATTCTTTAAGTTTTATAATGGTTGGCAGAACTGTCAGAGTTTGATTTAACCATTTAATGAACCATATAATTAAAGCTATCTTCCAAGAAAATACAATCCCCAAAATTAATAAAATTGGAAAGAATAAGGCTTGTAAAAATAACAATCCGACTATCCACCAAGGACATTGCAAAGCTCCTACCATCCATCGTTTACGTTGATGCAAAAATTCTTTTAATGTAGTAATCGGTAGCGTTTGATTAAAAACTTCTTGATTTATTGTATTCTTAAAACCGAAACCTTTTTTAATTACTTCATGGAATAATGCAAAGTCTTCGGTGATTGAAAAAGGGATTTTTGCATAACCTCCCGTTGCTTCATAAGCCTTCCGAGAAATGGCTGAATTATTACCTAAACCCGTCAAAGGTATCTTTAACTCTGCCGCAATTTTCAGTAATGTTAGTGCGTGAAGCCAGTCAATTGATTGGAAATAATGCCAGATTGAAAAGCCTTTAATAGAAGTGATTCCTACTTGATGCCCCATTAATAAATCCTTTTCAAAATTAGAAATCATTCCTTTTACCCAATTAGGATTCACCTGAACATCAGCATCACAAATCAAGAAATATTCTCCCGTCGAATATTCATAGAGATTTGCTAAAACATTTGCTTTTCCTCTTTGATTATTGATAACTTTATGAATGCCAATTAGTTGAAAAATTGACTTATCTTCTATAAATTCAGAAATTACTAAAAAAGTGTTATCAGTAGAATTATCATTACCAATTAAAACTTGTAAAGATTCCGTCGGATAATTAAGTTTCTCAATTGATTTTAAGCAATTTAAAATGTTTGCTTCTTCATTACGGGCGGCAATCCAAATAGTAATTTTTGGGTTAATATTTAGCATTTTTTATTTACGATAAAATTAACTTCCCGAAAGTTTAACCAATAATGGAATTATTTCGAGAAGTTCTACAAATTAGAGAGACATAAACGTATAACCTCGTTCAGAAAAGTGTTCTAAAACTCTTGGCAAAGCGTACATCATATTTTTACTGGCTTTTACACTATCATGGAAAAGTACAATAGAACCTTTTTCAGTATGTTGTAATGCTTTTGATAAAACTCGTTCTTTTGTAAGACTTTGGTCATAATCACCAGTAAGCACGTCCCACATCACAATTTCATGCGTTTTCAAAATCTCTTTCGCTTGACTTTTTTTAATTCTTCCGAAAGGAGGTCGAAAGAATTTAGAGATTGGGGATTGGAGATTAGGGATTAGCTTAGAAATCTCTTGCTCACATTTACTAAAATTATCAATGTAATCATAATCCGCAACATCCCAACCTCTCATGTGGTTGAATGTATGATTTCCAGTGGTATGTTGGAGGTTTAAAATCTTTTGAAATATGTGTGGATATTTTTCAATGTTAGCCCCAATACAAAAAAAGGTTGCCTTCGCTTGATATTTCTCTAATTCATTTAAAACAAAATCAGTAACTTCTGGGATTGGTCCATCATCGAAAGTTAGGAAAATTTCTTTCTTTTGAGTCGGTATTCTCCAAGTAAAATCCGGATACAAAGCCCGCATTAAAAAATTTGTTTTATGAATAAACATAGTTTTAGGATAACTTCCTTCCTTTCCAATTATAGCCTGTTCCTTGCGAAATTAAGCCAAAAAATACTACGTAGAACGGATAAATTACTTGAACAATTGGAATAAATTTTATTTTATTTTTATGACCTAAGTAATTGATTATCAGGAATAAAAAGATGAATTCAGGCAAACATTTCAACGCTAAATTGAGGTAATTATGAGTAAAAATACTATAAATCATTCCCAAATTTACCGCAAAGATAAAAATGGCCAATGCTCCGACTTTCCAATCTTTATAATGTTTCCATTTACTCGCCCAACGTTTTCTTTGTTGGTAAAAATGAGCTAAATCTGGTTGTGACTTTGTTTGAACAATAGCATTTTTGTCCATGTTAAAAACTACCTTTTCGGGATAAATATTTGCTATTTTATGCATTAGAAATTCATCGTCGCCCGAAGCTAAATGTGCATTACCGTCAAAACCTTTTACTTCCTCAAAGACATCACGAGTATAGGCAATATTGGCTCCATTGCACATATTAGGCTTTTTTAGATGCATTGCACAAGCACCTGAACCGATTAAACTGGCGAATTCTATAATTTGAAAAGTATTCCAAAACGACTTTTCGTTTAAAAATGTAACAGGTGAACTAATTAATTTTGCATGATTATTTTTGTATATTTCTTCGATGGATGCAAGCCAATTTGCAGTAACGCTACAGTCTCCATCGGTTGTAATTATCAATTCTCCCGATGAAATTTCGATGCTCGTTTGAATGGCATTTTTCTTGGGTGACAAACCATTTTCGTTCAAAATATTCAGTAATTTCAAGTCAAAATGCGCAACTTCTTGAAAAGCTAAGACGATTGTTTCCGTTTGGTCAGTTGAACCATCATTGGCAATAATTACTTCAAAATTTTTGAATGGATAATTCTGTTTGTTTAGGTCTTCCAACAAATTTTGAATATTATCTTCTTCATTTCTAACGGGAATAATTATAGTTAATTTTGTATTTTTGGGGCTAACGTATTGTATTTTATTATTCTTCATTTTTAACCAAGTAAAAATAAACACAAGGTTTAAAATAAAGTATAAACTATTAATAATGAGTAAGATAGACATCTATAAAATTGATTTATTAGTATTTTTTATCCTTAAAAATAATCCGCTTCCTACAAGAACTGGTAATAAAATATTAATAATCCAAAGAGCAAAAGTGGCGGTAATTACTGATGAAATATTAACCGAATAAAAACTAAAAAAATGTAAAGCTGAGATTTGTCTAACGCCTAAATCACTCAAAAAATTTATTGGTGGAATAAGTGTTTTGAATAACAAAACTAAGCACGAAATCGCCCATAAGTCTATAAATTTAACATCGATTTGGAAAATTTGTAACATTATGACAAACTGTAATGAATAAGTCAAAAATCGAAGCGTTGTCCAAATAAAAACTTTTGTAAAAACTTTATTCTCAAATAATATTAATGCTTTTAGGTAAGTTTTGAACAGTTTTATCCATGTAAAATGGTTAAGAAAAAATAAAATTTTCGTTCGTTTATAAAAAACGATAATTCCTAAAAAGGAACAACAAATCAACAAGCCAAAGATTATTTGGTCGAAAATTGTCAAGTTATTAGTCCAAATTAATGAATATGCAATAATTCCAAAGATTAATGTAACATAAAACTGAATTCCATTTCCTAATAAAATAGTTCCGATTCCTTCTGGACGATTCTTTTTTTGTAAACTCATTGTCCTACCCGCAAAGTCCCCCAAATTAGCGGGTGTAATAAATCCCAAAGTCAAACCAACCAATACAGATTGGTATGCGTCTATGAAAGTGAGTCTTTCAAATCTGTTGGTTAAGATTTGCCATTTTTTTGCCTCGCACGCCCAATTAACGATAATAAATATAAATACTAAACTTAATTTAAAGATATTTTTAGCACTAAATATTTTAGAAAACTCCGTTAATAAATCACTTAAATTCTGTTGTTTTTGTTGAAATATGCGATATAAAATTACCCCAAGAATAAGTACAAAAATCCATTTTATAATTAAAAATAGTTTTTCGGAAAGAAATCTTGGTTTAGCATTTGATTCGTCGTTATCTTGCATTATGTCAGAAAAAAAGGAAAAAATAATTTTGGGAGTTGATCCAGGAACTCGATTTATGGGCTACGGCGTGATTTTGACACAGGGCGACAGCATGAAAGTTTTGCAATATGGAGTCATCAATTTGAGCAAATATACAACCCAAGGCATTAAATTAAAGAAAATGTTTGATAGAATTATCGGAATTATTGAAGAATTCTTACCTGATGAAATGGCAATTGAGGCTCCTTTTTTTGGGGTAAATGTGCAATCTATGTTGAAATTAGGAAGGGCTCAGGGAGTTGTGATGGCAGCGGCTTTATCGAGAGAGATACCGATTGTTGAATATTCGCCCAAGACCGTCAAACAGTCAGTAACGGGCAACGGAAATGCTTCAAAAGAACAAGTTGCTCACATGCTCGACCAACTCTTGAAAATGAAATTAGATGCTAAAATGTTTGATGCAACGGATGCGTTGGGGATTGCAGTTTGTCATCATTTTCATGGAACAAGTATTATGGCAACGATGAAAGGGACGAAAAAAGGTTGGGGGGCATTTGTGAATGAAAATCCAGAAAGGATTAAATGATTACGGTTAATAATTTTCAAAGAGCAACTTGTGAAGAATAAAATACTTTTTTTGATTTGGCAAAACCTCGTAAAAAAAGTGGTTTCAAAAAATATCGCTTATTTTTATTGGATTGTTTATTGCCTAATACTAAATGTCAATTGTAATGCTCAACTATCCAATAAACAAGGTATTAGCTCAATTTGCATTCGTCCTTCTGGCACTATTTTTACTTTTGGATTACCGCAAACCTCCACAATTCCAAACGGTTTTCAACAAGGTGCATTCAATTATTCTCCTTTCCCATTTACGGTATTTCCCATTAATGCTTCGACTAATAATCAAGGAAAAACACAATTTTCTGGTTTGATTGGTTCTTTTGATTTAGGTTTAAATATCTCAAAATTATTACAAAATAATAGAATTTTGAGAGGTGAGGTAGGCGTTTATTATGCTTGTGTGCCTCACAGTTACTCTATAAATAATGATTATGAATTCTTTTTAAATAATAAATCAGCGACCATTTGGCAAAATACACTGAGTTATTCGGGTCTATCGGCAAGCGTAACCTATACTTCAAAGTCAAGGGGAAGGAGGCTTTGGGGAGAAGCAAGAAATTATCTTCAATTCGGTTTGAGAACGATGACTTATTTAGATAAATCCGCTGATACTCAGGAAAATTGGGTTTTCGATGGACGTGGATTTAAGATTCAAAGTGAAGTAGTTAATCGCAAATCATTTTTAGGGTATTTGGAAATTGGGAAGACTTATTGGCGAAGAACGGATGATATGCGATCATTGGATATGGGGATAAGAATAGGCATTCCAACGGGTTATTTTGTTTCAAATACCGTTACGGGATATAACAATAATCAACCTACTGGACAAAGTAATTTTCAGGAAAATGGGGCTTACATTGGCTTTCAAATGTCCTATAATTTGCCCATAAAACGTTTACAAAAATCTTCGTTAAATTCGCCCAAGTCGGAAAAGATTTATTGTGAAATGGAAAGAAAAGTAATTATTAAACATAGTTTTAAAGTAAATCAAACCGAGATTGATCTTGAACTTTTTGATCATGAAAATGAAGATGGAGATATTGTTTCGTTGTGTTTTAATGGGCAGTATTTAATTGAAAAATACAAATTACTAAACAAGCCTAAACTGTTAAAAATTAAATTGTTACCTTGTCAGAAGAACGTTTTAACGGTTTTTGCAAACAACACGGGCAAAGAAGGTGCGAACACCTCGGCAATCCGATTTACTTTAAATGGAAAGATCAAAGAAATTATTCTTTATGCTGATAAAAAGGAATCGGAAGGGGTGGAATTTATTTTTTAGTTTCGACGTTTATTATTCGGTTTTCGTACATCAAACATCTAAAATTTTAAAGGCATCTTCAACCGTCTTTACAGGCAATTGACACGTCTTATCATAGCACACAAAAATCAAGGTTTCATCACCCTTTACAACACGATTTTCTAATAAAGGTAATTGGCTTTCATAAGTTGTACCACATAGAACTTTATTAGGATAATATCGTGAATCTATTTCTTTACGTAATTGTAAATAGTCTTTCCCCACGATAGCAATTTCTGCCGTTGGAGAAATCATTTGAGTTGCCAAACACGCCCAATTGGTCAAATAGTCCACATTTTTGAGCAATAAGTCTTTCATCTTGGCAAGCATTAATTTCGATAAATCTTTAAAATCTTGTCTATCCAAAATTAATCCCAAAGTATAATAATTCCGTGCCATAATTGAATTTGAACTTGGAATTACATTATCAAAAATCTCTTTTTTACGAACAATTAAATTTTCAGCATTTTTATCAGTAAAGAAAAATAATTGGTCGTCTTCATCCCAAAAATTTTGAAAAACATACAACGCCAATTTTTCGGCGAGATGCAACCAATCTTCTTCAAAAGTTGCTTGATAAAGATTCAAATATGCCGCAATCACGGTGGCATAATCCTCTAAAAAGCCTTGGATTTTGGTTTCACCATTTTTATAACTGTGTGATAGAACATTATCTTTAAGAAAATTATCTTTAATAAAATTAGCATTCCGTAAAGCCAAATCTAAGAAATCTTGTTCCCCAAAAGCACGATAAGCATCCACTAAACCATTGAACATCAGCCCGTTCCATGAACAAAGAATTTTATCATCTAAACCAGGACGAATTCGTTCTGCCCTTTTACTCAATAATTTTTGAATGTTTTGATGCTGATTAGAATTCAAAATTACTTCATTTTTCCAAAGAATATTCACGCCATGTTCCCAATTTCCTTGATCAGTAACTTGATAAGTTTTACAAAATTCTTCCGATGCTTCATCTAAAACTGCATTAATTTCTGATTTAGTCCAAACGTAAAATTTACCCTCAACTCCCTCAGAATCAGCATCTAAGGCAGAAAAAAATCCACCTTCTGAATTAGTCATTTCTCTTTTTAACCAATTAATCGTTTCAAAAACGGTTTCTTTGTAAAGTTGCTCATTTGTGCAAATGTAAGCTTCTGAAAATAAGCTTACTAACTGTCCATTATCGTAAAGCATTTTTTCAAAATGAGGACAAAACCATTCTCCATCCACCGAATAACGGGCAAATCCTCCGCCTAATTGGTCATAAATCCCACCGATTACCATTTTATTCAACGTCAATTTTAGGTGATTTTGAGCCACTGCATCCTTACTTTGATGAGCATAACGCATTAAAAATTGCCAAACGGAAGGCATTGGAAATTTTGGACTGCGTTGAAATCCTCCCCAATCTTCGTCAAAAGTATTAGCAAGTTTTTGGTACATTTTGTCCAAATCCTCCTTCGTAAATACCTGATTTTCAAAAGATAAACCGTACTTTTCAGATTCTTTGAAAAGCATATTTTCCGTAAATCCTTCGGCTGATTTTTGAAGTTCATCCCGATGATTTACAAATCCATTATTAACTGATTTCAGTAATTGAATCCAGTTTTCCTTGGGAAAATACGTGCCGCCATAAAAAGGTTTTCCATCGGGCATCAAAAAAACGTTGAGAGGCCAACCGCCCTGAACGCCCATCGCTTGAACGGCATCCATATAAATGGCATCGATATCTGGACGTTCTTCACGGTCAATTTTAATATTCACAAAATGACGGTTCATGACCTCCGCAACATCCTCTAATTCAAAGCATTCATGTTCCATAACATGACACCAATGACAAGCTGAATAGCCTATACTCACCAGAATCGGCTTATTTTCAGTTTTTGCTTTTTGTAAAGCTTCTTCTCCCCAAGCAAACCAGTCAACAGGATTTTGGGCGTGTTGTAATAGATAAGGCGATGTTTCTTTCTGTAAACGATTCATTTTAATATTTTTAAGGAACTTACCGAAATAACTCCATTAGGGGTTCAATACTTTCGGGAAATTTGACGATCATTTAGATAAATTTAGAACCTTTAATTTCCAATATTAATTCATGTCCAAACAACCCCGCTGGCGTTTGATAACCCGAAATTTCTTTCAATTCAAGCACTTTTTGCGTAATTAAAACGGATGCCTCAGCGGTTAATCTATATCCCTCCAAAGTTTCAATCCTTCCTTCCACAAATTCACCCTTTGCATTGGTTACTTTTCCATAAATTAGTGATTTACCGTTTTGAAAATGACTATAGTCTGGACCTGTGATTTTATCATCAACGTATTTTTGTAGTAAATTCTTTACAAATTTTGTCCGAAGAATTGGATTAAATAAAAACTGGAGTTTCATTACATAATAAGCCGATTCTGAAACACCCGCAAGAGTTTCAATATTGGGGATTCCAGTTGTAAAATAAGCTGTGGAAATATCTCCCCAAGGAATAGTCATCGTGAACTGTTTAAGTACCCCAAAATCAATCCATTTTCCTTTGTAACCCGTTGGTTTAGAAACCATAACACCATTTTCTCTAACAAAACCTTCATTCCCTAAACTTTCAATCATCGTGGTAACTGTTCCATGTGATATGCTTCCTCCAACGCTCGTAAATGCCAATTCCAAATGCGTAGAATCGGGTAATTTATTACTCAGATATTTTGCCATACAATCCGTTGGA
>JAYVRF010000213.1:0-13557 GCA_043756925.1 Arcicella sp.
ATGATTGCTCTTAATTCCTGTGGAGTTTGAAAGCCGAACATAAATTTCTCGTTTGATTTTTGATAAAAACAAGAGAAAGTGGTATATTTACGAACTATCACGACCACAAATAATACCACTTCCCTCTCGCTTTCTTTATTGGATCAAAAGTAGCGTATCATTACCTATACCCATATCGTGGTAACGCTTTGGTAACGCCTTTGAAACAGTTTGGTAACACTTTCAACAAAAAGCGTATGAAAATACTATCAAAGAAGCAAATCAGAGAAATTTGCTGTTATTCCAACCGAAAAACGTTTAATGAACATTTGTTAAAGTCTGGCACAAGGGAGATGCTCCCTGAATTTTATGACAAGCAAAACAATTTTTATGGCGAGCAGATAACGATACTGGAAACCGTATTAGGTAGGTCATTGGTCTGAAACAAAAAAAAGCCACTCCGTTGAGTGGCTTTTTTTTATAGCGTTTTTTATATTGGTATTGTGGCATACAAACGTTGGCTACAAGTGCTTTGAAACTATACAAATCGGGTTTTTATATTCAATTGCCTTTAATTCTGATTTCAAATAAAGTGGGTGGTTTGGTGTCTCATTTTTTGACAATTCCAAATAATGAAGTTTTTTTTCTTGCAAAATCAATTAGTTCGTAACGAGATTGATTTTTTAAAACCCTCTTTATTATTGGTTGATTTCCCCAAGCACAGACAATAATATAGACTTTATCACTAAGTTTATTTAGTTGTGCTGCTTCGGTACAATAGAAACAGTTGTGTTTTTTTTCAGCAACTGTAATTTTTCTCGTCCGAGAGTAGAAATTGATAAAACAACCTCTTCCCCTTTTTTTGGTTCTGATACTACAACTAAAAATTTATTTTTTGTCAGATAATAATACTGGTCATTAGTTAGTTTTTTTATTGACTTTAACACTGACCATTGAACGTTTTGAAAGGGATTCCACCAACTCAAAAGGGTTTTTATGTTGTATTTTGAAGCAATCTCTAAGGCTTCTATTCTTTCTATTTTTGTCATTGTATTGAATTGATTATTGGGGAAAGTTGCGTATATCAATGAGTTAGGTGCTATGCTAAATGACAAACGTTTCCAATTCAGCAAGGCAGACAAAACGAGTTCCATTTATTACTTCGTTCTTTGACTTATGGTGATGACCGAAAATCCATAAATCAGGTCGGTGGTTTTCAAACATTACTTGTAATCCATCGCTTGTAATTGACTTATCATTTATGCCAAACAATTGTTTTCTTGCTTCGTGTGGACAGTCGTGGCTAATAATAATTTTCGGTTTATTAAAATTGTAAAAATCAACTGCTTGTTGCATTTCGCTATAATTCAATTCTTCGTTTGCCCACCAGTCTAAATATTCAGTTCTGTAAGCCTTATCAATTGAAAAAGCACCTCTTATTGTCATTAGTTTAGCTTCGTAAGCATAAGACCAGTTTGACAAACTATGCGGCTCATACAAGTAAGAATAATCATCGTGGTTGCCAAAATTGATTTGATGTTGTGAATAATCAATATTTGCTAAATGCCAATCGTGTTGTTTTTTAAAACCAAAATCCCCAACTTGAATTGAAGTGCCTTTGTGCTTTTGTAAAATCTTCCAGTAATTATCAACCTTACCGTGGACATCACCAATAACAAGCATTCCTGACAAGCCCTGACAGCCAACATTGGGTTTGGCAATAGTTTGGCTTGACGTTGTAAAATCAGTTTCAGTAACCGCAGCTAAATTATTTCCTTTAGTATTCATTACTTTCCAAACTTTTTGACAATTTTAACTAAACGATTTTCGATTTTTAGTGCAGAGGAGTTACTCGCAACTAATTCAAGCCAATTCCAGTCTTTTTGGGTCAAATATTTATTTTTCAATAAAATATCCAATTATTCTAAAATAGAATCATCGTTACATGGATAGCTTTTCAAAACTTCACAAGACAAATTACAAGTTTGGTAATCTGGCAAGTCATTAATTTTGTTTAACCTTTCCTGTGCTGCATAAACGTAAGCATCAAAATCTTCATGATTATCCAATGAATTTTGAAATAAAGGGAGTAATATTGTTGGGAGAATCTGCTTCAAATCCTTTATTTTATCGTTTGACATTGGATTAGATGCAAGTAAAAAATCAAAGTCTTTTAGTCTTTCAATTGAGATATTTACCATTGCCATCAATTGTGCTTGTGATGGATTTCTCATTAACTGATACCGAATTTGTGCTTCTGACATAATGTGTTGGGTTTGACATAATTTTTAAAATAATTTCAGTACACTGGTACTGTGGATTACTCACTTTTTTCTTGCTCGAAACCAATTCACCAATGAGCAAAGTTGGTGACTGCCTTATGATACCCTCAAAAACTCTTTCAAAAATTCAATTTTCCTTACTTTATAGTCATTAAATGATTTCCCCGTAAGCCGATAGGACATCTAAAAAATTATTTTTTCATGTATTTTTAAATTTTGACAAGCTATTACTTTCCAAACTTTTTGACAATTTTAACTAAACGATTTTCGATTTTTAGTTCATGAGAATTGGAAGCAACTAATTCAAGCCAATTCCAGTCTTTTTGAGTCAAATATTTATTTTTCAATAAAATATCCAATTCTTCTAAAATAGAATCATCGTTACATGGATAGCTTTTCAAAACTTCACAAGACAAATCACAACATACTATTTCATCACATTGTGTAGAACCAGCACCTTCAACAACGGCAGTAATAAACCAATCTCTTATTGCATAATACCCAGAATTTTCAGTGATATGCTGATAACTTGCAATCAAATCTGGCAGGAAATTAGCAATCAGAACATCACAAATTAAATCAATTGAAGATTCTGAAAAAGTGCCACCATCTTCATCGTCAATACAAATACCATCATTATTTTGTTTAAAATATGGATATCCAGAAACAAATTCTTGCATTTTTTCTGCAAGCTCGTCTGTGATATGGTCATACTGAATGGCACTATCAAAATTGAACCAATAAGGTAATGGTATTTCAGTTGCTTTATTAGAAATGTACTCTTTTGCTATTTCTATTGTTATTTTTTTCATTTTAGTAAAATTTAATAATTATAAAAGGGAATGGTGCAACAAACATTACCATTCAATTAAAGTTTGATAACCAGAACTTTGATTAGAAAATAAACCAGGTTCACTCATTTGTGTCAAACTTAATGAAAGGGACTCGGTGATTTTTTGGGAAACAAGGGTGTGCACTGCATTGCCTATGTGTTTTTTCTGCTTTTCTTTAGACCCCATCAAAATATAATCATCCCTAAATCCCTGTATTCGCTTGAGTTCATCCACGAGAAACATTCTCATTTTTATATCCACTATCCCCTTTGATGCCATTTCTTTTTTCAGTTCTATTACAGCTTCTGAATCTTGCGGCTCAACCATTAAAGCAAATTGCCCACTTTCTAAGCTAACTAAATAGGGTGGGGCTTTGTCGGTTCGAGCAATGATGGTAAAACAAGGTTTTTCTATTTGTTGCGACTGGGTGCCCCACTGCGGATTAATAATAAAATATTCAACCCTAATTTTAGACAAAGTATCTTTTGTCAAAATGGTGGGTGAAGGGGTATCAACGCTTAATAAATTACGCTCAGACGAATTCCAACGTAATAAATATTCAGACTTTACTAACGCTAATCGGTTTTGGGTAGTGATGGTAACGCAAGGATTATCAATTGAAATGCCATTATTTACTCCCGAATTAACGTTGTTGCCTAAATATTTAAGCACAAAAAAATGATTTAAAGGTTTGGCAGTTACTAATGCTTGGTGGGGAATAGTGGTAATAGTAGGCGATGGACTTTCAATGGAGGAGCTGCTATCATTGTTCACTTTGGTATAATAATTATTGACAAAAGATTTTTCTTGGTAAATACTATGTTTTTTAATGCCTGATAAAATCCGAAGAATTGTACGGTCGGATAATGGCTTTTTTCGATTAAAAATAGTGATTCCTTCATTTTCTAATGACAAAACCTCTCGAACGGGTTTCCATGAAGACAATCTTTTATTTTTCTTAGAGTGAGTTGGTTTTGGGAAAGCGATGGGTAAATTAGGTTTGGCAAAAATAATAAACAATCTATCCCTCGACTGGTACGCTCCAAAGTCGGCAGCATTTAACATTTGGTATTCACATTGGTAATTTCTTTGTTTGATTGAAAAGAGCCAATCTTCAAAATATAATCCCTGCTGTGATTTTATCACAAAATTTTCATCATTGAGTGGTCCCCATTTCATAAACTCTCTTACGTTTTCAATAAATATATAATCTGGATTAATTTGGTCAATGTATGGGTACAAGTCCCAAGCAAGGGTGCGTGAGTCTGCTTTTTTGGGAAGGTTTCCTTTGGCTCTCGAATGTTGAGTACAGTCGAGCGAAGCCCACAAAACAATTATAGCGGTGTCATCATCTTGTTTTATTTTTTCAACTACTTTTACAATTTTACGTACATTAAAAGTCCGAATATCTTCAACGGCATGAAGACAGTCTGGGTGGTTGGCACGGTGGCTCTCAATGGCTACTTCATCGTGATTGACACAATAAACAACCTTTGCCACCGAGTTTTCTGCTGAATCTTTTGCATTGTGTACTCCTTCGGTTACGCCGCCGGCTCCACAAAATAGGTCAATAAAATATAACATTTTCAGTAATTTAATGGTGAGTCTTTAATTTTCTTTTTGTGGTAAGCTACTGTAATCAATGGTTTATTATAGGTCAAACAAGCAGATAAATCAAGCATTGGGCGTTTCGCTTTTACAGTAGCCTCCCAGTTTATCATGGCATGGTATGTTTTTCCTTTATACTCGCACCAATTGAAACAAAATAATGGGAGTTTAAGCAGTGCAGCTTCTACATCAAAAGTTGGTTTAGTTTTCATCTTCAAAATCAGTTTTGGGCAAATCTGATGGATTTATATCTTTGCCACATTTTAGACACCATCTTTCTAAACCAGTACCGTAACATACTGGACACGATATTAGTATAGTACCTTCAACCATAAAATCTTCATCGCTCTCATCGTGAAAACCATCTTGGCAAAAGTTTGTGCAGTGTCTTTGTCGGATGAATTCATGCTCGCAATGTGGGCATGAATAGTCGTAGTTATCTTCAAAGTAGTCCATCTTGTTTATTAGTATTTTGATTTAACACAATGACCATGACTAAACTTGTAATTATAAAGCATTTCATTAGTCCAATGACCGTATTTTGTTAGGGCTTTATCCAGAAAATCAAGCAAACTTATATCTCCTTTTACACCCAAATTACGCTTTTTGCTTCCTGTGTTTTTTTCTAATTTAGCTTCTTCCCTTTGAATCCAAAAATCAAATTTATCTGGATAAAACCGATGTAAATAAACTATTTCAGCTTCATTTTGGAAAGGGCAAAGCATACAATTTGAGGGCATTGGTACTTCTTGATTGATGCTTTTTATAAAATTTTGACAAGCTGCTCTGTTCATGCCTAAATCAATTAATGGGTATAAAACATTGATGTTTTTTTGAATATAGACGGCTCGCTTATCTTTTACAAAGCTGGGAAATAGCTCATATTGTTTTGGTACAGCCATTCGGCTTTCTTCACCTTTTGCAAATCCTATTATCACATTCATTTTTCCAAAATTGAAATAATATTCATAAAATGCTCGTTTCCGTTCTCCCACATAGCCATACTTTTTTTTAATATAGTCTTCCAAAAAATTGTAGCAAACTTTAATTTTCAGATTATCGGTGCATGACTTGGGCAATGCTACACTAAAAATATTATCATTTGCCAGCATTTGTGCTTCAAGACTTTGCCAATTTTTGCCATGAAACCCCAATTCTTTTGTAATGAAGTGAAACTCAATATCGGCAGCTTTGCAAAAAGGAATCAAAACCCTGTTTAGGTAGTCGTATGTTTCTGGGTATTCATCACCAGTATCGGACATAATTGCTACCAACTCACTATTCCCTACATATCTTTGTTTGAAGGCTGAATCATGGGCAATTTTGTATAATATGGCAATTGAATCTTGTCCACCGCCAACCCATAGAACAGTAATAGGATTTTTCATCTTAAAAAGGGCAATTCTTTCCAATTTTTATTAGACAGTAAATTAGCAAGAAAGGGTAATGATTTTGTAGTCAAAATAGTATCTTTTGGAATTTCTGATTCATCAACCAAATATCTAATATCAAATTCACACCAACCACCACAAGGTAATTGTATAGAATACCAGTACATCATGCCGATACCATTTTTAAGCAGATGACTTATTTTAGACGTTGTTCCATCAGAAAAAATAACTTTTTCTACTTCTATACCTCTTGAAAATTCTTTCATTTTGACTATTGTTTAAACGTGGAGAAATGGTATCTATTTTTTAATGTTCTGTTAAAAAGCTCCATGTTTGAGAGCAGTATTCAATTTGGCTATAACAATCATACAAGGCATGGTGAGCCAATCCTCTATACTGATAATTTTCTTTAATTTGTGGAGCAAGTGCAACCAATGTCCTAACATCTCGCTCTTGTCGATGGGTCCAGGGTGAAGGCATTTTTAAAGCCGTGTACGCATTTTCAAGTAAGCCTAAATCGAACCTTGCTGAGTTCCCCCAAATTTGATACTCTTTTTGCTGAGACAAAAAACCAGACAACTCGATTAAAGCGGTAGTAATAGAGTAGGAGCAAATTTGATTAGTGAGTTCCTCTCTGGCGGCATCGCTTTGTTTTAGCCACCAAAGCAATGTATCGGCTTCAATGTTTAACCCTATTTTTAGGCAGGTTTGTAGTTTTATTTTTCTATAAAACTCTTGCCCCATGCTTCCGTCAAGGTTAAATCTTACTGCTGCAATGCTTACTATTGCAGCGTTTGAAAGAGTTCCCATAGTTTCTATGTCCACCATCACGTGGTCAAATTCTGGGAGTTGGGGAGTGTTATGGTCTATTATCATTTTTATAATTGTGAAAATTAGTTTTACATAAATCTGAGCAGTGTATTTTTTGCCTTCCCGACAACGGTTTACCGCAATGACAATATTGATTTACGGCTTCTAACGGTTTAAACTCGGTTTTTTTTACGGTTACTTCATTTTTATTTCCGGTTGGGTTTACGGTTATGATATCCGTTTGAAAAACCCTAAAAAGTAAATAATTAACAACATCTATTCCCAAACTACTGCATTTGAATCTTAAATCGGTAGCGATGATTCTGTTGCGTTCAGCTAATTTTGTTTCTAAGCTATACTTTACATAGATGGGTTCTAAAGCCGAAAGCTCTCGTTCTGAAAACTGTGGCGTTTCAGTTTTATCAAACATGGGGCAAATTAGTTGTGATTTCATTGTCATAAACCTTATAAGAGACTATTTTGGTTTTCTCCAATAAAAAGTCTCCATGGCACGGTACACCTATTCTGCAAAAGCAAGCAATATTTTTACCTGTCAACTCATTCAAATCAAGACGACTAAAATGATTGTGCCAGTATTCAAATAGCAAGTGGTGTGGGTATAAACTTTCATAGTTTAACCATTGTTGGTTGTCTTTAAAAAGTAGTCCATAAAGCCAAACAACGTACTTGATATCTCCTTCGCATATCAGTATCCATGAATATTTACCATTCAAATTAGACTTCATGAATATTTCATTACCAAGATTTTTAAAGGGGTTTCCCCATTTTGTTGGGCGGCATACACTTACCGTGTTTTCTGGCATTTTCCAGCCCTTTGTCCGCTTTCTTTGAATTCTTATCGGCATGGTTTCTTGAATTGTTTGTTGGTAGATACTGCGTACCAAATGACCAATTGGCACACTACAAAATATCCTATAAAAATAAAAGTTGTCATCATGGTTGAGTTGTTTAAAATGGAACTTCAAGAATTTGATGTGGAATTATAGTTTCCCAATAATTATCGTCTGATTTTGCTAATAGCTCTTTGTCTATCAAATTATTTGGTACTTGAGTTTTAAGTGGTACTCCAGCTTTTTGACGGGGTTCACGTTTGAACGCTGGCTTTTCGTTATTAGACCGCTCCAATATTGCCTGATTACTTTGGGTGATTAGCATCGAATGAGGCACTTCCATTATTTCAGCAACTTTCTTCAAATACAGAAATCGTTGAAACATATCGGGTAATTTGACAATGTCTAAAACCAATTCTTTAATGTAGTCCGACTGTACCGATACATTGTTTCCAGCTATTTTTTTGTAATAACTGGCTTTGAAGGAAACAAAGTCTTTTACCTCTTGCTTCACAAATGCTACAAATTGCTCAGGTCCAACTTTTTTCAAATAACTGTCTGGGTCGTGGTTGTCTGGAAAAAGGACTACATGGATATTGATACCATTTGAAACAATAATTTCTATTCCTCGTAAAGCTGCTTTGAGTCCAGGGGAGTCGCCATCAAATAAAATCGTTATTTGATTCGTGTATTTTTTCAGTGCGGCAACCTGCTCAATAGTAAGGGACGTTCCAGCCGAAGCCACCACATTTTCAATCCCTGCTTGATGGCAAGCCAGTACGTCTGTATAGCCTTCAACCAAATACACGTTGTTTTCGAGCCTGATATTTTTTTTTGCTTGAAACAGTCCGTAAAGAACGGATGATTTATGATAGATTTCAGTTTCGGGAGAGTTGAGGTACTTGGGTGCTTCGTGTCCGTTTGGATAGATGGTTTGTTTAATAATCCTGCCACCAAAACCAATCACATTGCCCGATACATCGTGAATAGGAAACATGATTCTATCTCTAAACCTATCATACACTTTGTTTTTCTCGGCATTATTCATCACAAGTCCTGTGTCAAAGAGAGATTTGAGTTTATATCGGTTTTGGGTGGCTTCGGTAAGCAGATTGTCCCAGCTATACATTGCGTAGCCAACCCCAAATTTTCTTATAATTTCATCCGTAAAACCACGTGATTTCAAATAGGGCATGGCATCGTTTTGTTCTTTTCGGTATAAATTATGCTCGTATAATTCTTTGGCAAAATTGAGGGTAAGTAAAAGGCTTTCACGGTGTTGCTGGGCTACTTGCTCTTGCGGACTAAGTGCTTTTTGCTCAATGGCAATGTGATACATTTGAGCCAAAAACAGAATGGCATCTTGGTAGGAGCAGTTTTCAGACTCCATAACAAACGTGACGGTATCACCTCCTTTGCCACAGCCAAAGCACTTAAAAATACCTTTGACAGCTGACACCGAAAGAGAAGGTGTTTTTTCGTCATGAAAAGGGCAGCATCCCCAAAGGTTTGCACCTCTTTTATTGAGTACAACACGCTTGCTGACTACCTCAACAATATCGGCAGTTTCTTTTATTTGCTGTATGACGGATGCTTCAATTTTCATGGCTATTTTTAAGACCTTATTTTAGAATTCGATTTTCCCTTTTCTTTCTTATTGAAATGATAGTCAATAATTTCATCCATACAGTTATGACATTGTTCTGTACAATCATCAGGCTGAAACTTTTTAATATTGTTATGAAATTCAATAAATTTTGTGCAGTAAAAATCTGGTTTTTTCATTTTGGCAAAATTTGTAATGTGATGCTATCTAAACCACCGAGTTGAGCAGCTTCAAAATAGGCTTGAAAAAAATCATTCATTTGCCACTCAAGCGATATTCCTGTCAAGAACCAATTCTCTTCTACCAACCTATCAAATGTGATTTCAAAGCCATCCTCCGAACTTATGTCAGCGTTGATGTGTACTCTCCATGCACCAAACTTTTTATGTATGGGAGTTTCTTCAATCTTCACGCCGCTGTTTGGTACTCAATAGTTGGTTGAGGAAAATATATTTGATTAAAAATAGCTTTATAATGGTCTAAGTATCTGATTTTCAAACCTGTATTTATTTTTTGCAAAAAATCAATCTGTTTTACAACCTTAAATTTTCGCTCTTTTCTCCTTGTTTTGTGGTTTCTTTGTTCCACATATTTTCCAAGGGGAATTACTTGGCAATAATCGTTGGCAATCAATTGGTCCAGTCGCTCTATCTCTTCGGCTGGTATTTCTTTTTTCACCTCATCAATGTATGCAGTAACATCTTCATTCAACGAATGACCATGAATTCTTCTTCCAAATTGCTCATCGTCTTCCAAAAACTTCATTTCAACTACAAAATTGGGTGGTTCAATTTTCACTTTGTCTTCTTTCTCTACGGTCAATTTTCGGCTATGTCCCCAAATTTTACCTCTTACCATTCGAGTTGTATAGGTAATAATGTACTCTGGAGCATTTTCTTGGTAATAATCAAACAAATTGCTCCAAGAGCCGCCCTCCGAGAGTGTATAGATTTTTGCTTTTCCGTCTGAGTCCTTTTTCAAAGCCTTTTGGTTTTTTTCAAGCAATGGCATAATCATATTCAGCTTTGTGGCATATTTAGTAACATACGCTGAGACCGAATTAATGTTTCCTAACCTGTGAATGTCAGTAGAGTTTGGATTGGACCAACCTGTGGTTACTCCCTTCTCGTAAGCCTGATGTTGTAGCTGACACACCAGCACTTCGGCAGTTAGTTTGTCCAACCCTATGGCATTTCTTTGCTGTCTCAATTTTAATTCTTTGGCAGATAACAGCTTGTGTTCCAGAATTATAGCATTCAACACTTCTCTTACCTCTGGATTTTCTTGAAAACGAGTATCTGGTATTGACTTACCGTCCTCAATAGCCCGCATCACAATATATTGAAGCATTTCTACTTGTTTGGCGGCTTGCTCCTCACGAATTTTGAAACCATCTCTATAAAAATACTCTTGGATTTTTTTGTATCTTGAAACATAGCCCAATCTTTCGGAGATGTCATTCCATTTTTGACGTACTCTCTGATGGTCAATCCATCTGTCGCATATTAGATGAAAATGAAGGTTTCCGTTCTCTTGAGACTCGGCTCTCCACAAATACGCTTCTACGTTGCATCCTTTTCTTTTTGTTTTCTCTGGAGAGTCTTTCAACCACTCAACAAACGGGTCAAGCATCTGATTTTTAATGGTTTGGTCTGAGTGAAGCTGCTTTGAAGGTAGCGTGAGCGTAACGAATGTGAAGTATATCTGATTACGATAATCTTGAGTAGTGTCTTTGTTTAGTTCAACGGCGGTGGTCCAGGTTTCGATTATTTTGCATACTTGCCTTTTAGTTGTTGGGGACATATATCCGTTGAATTCACCACTCGATCCAGTCAAATTTCTCAAAGAGTTTTCATTTGCCACTCTTCTTTCGGGAATATAATGAGAAGTAACCACGATTTGATGGTTTTTCAATGTTGCTTTCCGCTCTATGGTTGCAATCAACGAAGAATCGCTTTCAGGAGTAGTCGCCACCATTTTTGTTGCTGGTTTTGCTCTTTTTGCTTCTTTTACAAGTGTTTCTCCTCCAAATACATCTAATTGCTTCATTTTTTTTATCTCAATTTGAGTGCTTTTACTAAAAAAATCGCACTATAACTTTGTTTATTTTTCCGAAATCGTTCATTTCCCAGATACTTTTATTTCAGCTTTCTTATCTAAGGCTTTTTTGCGGGAAGTGTCGAGCCTTAGATAAACCAATAGGTCGAAACCGTTTATTCGCTAAAATCGGGTTGTAATGTACCTGACTCTAATTCTTTATAGATGAATTCAAACCGTGTAATAACAACACTCAAAGAGCAGTTGCTCTTAACACTTCCCATGATGCCCATGGCTTCAAAAAATAATGGGCTTCCATAAAACAAATAACCAATAATGCCCTCAGAAAGCCCATGATAGTTCATTAAAGCACCAATTATACATTCTTTAAACTCAATAGAAAATAAATCCATATCTGAAACATTATTTTCTTTGTAACAAAAATCACCTAAGCCCCAATTTGGGTAGTGTCCTGCAATACAGCAAACTGTACCACATTGTCTTTCATAATCGAACGTATCACAAAAAGAACCGTAGTAGAATTGCGTTTCATCTAACTCCTTCATGTGTGCAAGCGTGGTTCTTAACCTGCTCAATACTTCTTGTTTTTCCATGTGATTAAGAAAGAATGTCTTGTTCAATAAAAGAAATCACCTCTTCCCATACAGCAATTACATGAGAAAGTGGTGCATATAAGCCGTGTGAGCTAATAATAGGCGTATTTGGTTTGCCAAAACCTAAAGAATCATGTCCATAAAAAAGGACCGCAATTACATGATTAGAAACGCCATGATATAACTTTAAAATAGAACGAGTACCATTCGCTTTGTGATTAACATGGCATGGATACAAATGCTTAATATCATGGATTATGGTTTCTTGATAAAAAAAACCTTTATCTTTAAACCAAACTGGATACCACCCCGCCACACAACAAACAGAGCCACATTTTGTGTCAGGGTCATTTTTATTTATATAAATAGAATAATTAAACTGCGATTCATCTAATTGCTTCATGTGTGCAAGCTTGGCTTTCAGCTTGTCTATTTTTTCTTGTTTTTCCATCGTGTCAATTAAGTAGGTCTTGTTCAATAAAAGAAATCACCTCTTCCCAGAGTTGGATAACAAAGGCTAAATCTCTCTCTTGATGGTTTTCTACAATAAATTTTGATTGTTTATGCAAGTGTTTTTTCAAATGAAAATCACCTAAAAACAAAATCAGTATAGTTTTTGTTGATAATTGATGAAAATCCTCTAAAATATCAGTAAAGTCACAAGCATTAGAAAAAGATAAACGGTGTGGAAAAACATCACCCAGATATTCTTGATAAAAGAAACCCTCTTTTTTATACCAAACAGGATACCAGCCGCCAACACAACAAACCGTGCCACAGGTTTTTTCCTTATCTGTTTTAGATACCCAAGATGAATAATCAAACTTATCCTTATCCAACTTTTTGAGATGGGTAAGGGTCGTCTTTAACAAATCTATTTTTTCTTGCTTGTTCATTATTGTTGTGGTGTAAAATCAGCATTAATATTGGGTGCAACTGGTATGCTTTCGGGCAAATCTTTGCTCCTGATGATGCAAAACGTGGACCATGCCAAAAAGCCTTCTTTACCAAAATGACTTTCAATGTATTCTTTGCTTTCAGTATAGTATCTGCGGAGCGACTCCTTGCTGGAGTACCTCATAATCAATTCTATTTGCTGAAATAAAAAGTTTGAATTATTCATTGTTGTTTTCTTTTTGATACTAAATACAATACGGCGAACACTGCACCTATTGCAAAATATTCAAGTATATCAGTGAGTGTAATCGTTATCATCATCGTTTAGGCTTGAACCTACTATTAAAATATCTATGCCGTGCTTCACACAATAGGCTTGTATGGCAAGCATTACGCTAAAAAAGCCAATACAGGCAACTCCAAAAAGGAAACCGAACTTGGCAAGTATTAAGGCGGATTCTGGAATGTAAATAGTCATAGTTTCAATCGTTTAAAAAAAGCGATAGCCGTCCGCTCATTTTGAGCATAGCGTTATTTTTCAAGATAATTTGATGGTTAGCCGCCTATGGCAGGGTTTATGATTTATGTTTATCTTGTTTTCGGAAAGATTCAAAAACAAGTACAGCAACTCCAAAAATACTTAGCATTA
>JAYVRF010000214.1:0-13472 GCA_043756925.1 Arcicella sp.
GCCAGTAACTAAATGGAACTACCAAATCACAGATGCCGATGAGATTCCTGAGATTATGGCGAAGGCGTTTTACATCGCAGAATCGGGTCGTCCTGGTCCTGTTTTGTTGGATATTACTCGCACGGCACAGGCGGACATTATGACAAAACCATTTGTCTATAAGCCTTGTGAGGAGATAGTTAGCTATCGTCCAAGGTATATTCCGAAGCAATCGCAGGTGGAAGAAGCAGCAAAATTAATTAATGCCGCCAAAAAGCCCTACATTTTTGCAGGACACGGAATTTTGATTGCGAAAGCCCAAGACGAATTGGATGAATTTGCTCGTAAAACGGATATTCCAGTAGCAACAACGCTCTTGGGAATGTCGGCTTTACCTCATAATCATCCAAATTATATCGGTTGGTTGGGAATGCACGGCAATTATGGAGCGAATGTCTTGACGGATGAAGCCGATTTAATCATCGCCATCGGAATGCGTTTTGATGATAGAGTAACGGGCGATTTAGCCAAATTTATCACCCAAGCAAAAGTCGTTCACATTGATATTGACCCAGCCGAAATTAACAAAAATATCATTGCCAATGCACCCGTTGTTGGCGATGCAAAAGAGGCGTTAAAAGCCCTTTTGCCCTTGGTAAAAGAACGCAAACATACGGAGTGGATTGCGGAATTTAAAAAGTATGACGAAATAGAATTTGAGAAGGTCTCTAAACGAGATTTATTTCACGATGGCGACCAAATAAAGATGGGAGAGGCCGTAGCGATGCTATCGAAAAAGACTAAGGGTGAGGCAGTTACGGTAACTGACGTTGGACAACATCAGATGATTGTCAATCGCTATTATGAGTACATGAAGCCCAATTCTTTAGTAACTTCGGGTGGTGCTGGCACGATGGGTTTTGCCCTTCCTGCCGCTTTTGGGGCGAAAGTTGGAGCACCAGACCGTGAGGTGATTGCCTTAATCGGGGACGGTGGTTTTCAAATGACGATTCAAGAATTGGGGACAATTGCCCAGAGTGGTTTACCCGTAAAAATCATTATTTTGAATAATAATTTTTTGGGAATGGTTCGACAATGGCAACAGTTATTTTTTGATAAAAGATACTCCTTCGTGGAACTCCAAAACCCAGATTTTATTATGATTTCAAAGGGCTTTGGCATTGATGCCCACAAGGTTTCTGACCGTGCAGAATTATCGGTAGCATTGGATAAAATGTTAGCCGCAACGACTCCCTATTTATTAGAAATCGTTTGTGAAAAAGAAGAAAACGTATTCCCAATGGTTCCTTCGGGCGGGAGTGTGGCAAGTATTCGTTTGGAGTAATTTTCGATGTTCGGTTATCAATGTGTGTTTTCCGAACAACAAAAATCGAATACCGAATAATGCACATCCAAAATCGAATGACGAAAACCCGAAGATCAAATATCGGATCCCGAACAACGAAATCATGACAACATACACATTATCCATATTTACCACCAATACCATCGGTTTACTGAACCGAATTACGATAATTTTTACTCGTAGAAGACTGAATATCGAATCGCTAACAGTCTGTGAAACAGAACGTAAGAATGTTTCTCGATTTACCATCGTCATGCGACATGAGAGTCGAGATACGGTTGAAAAATTGGTTCGTCAAATCCGTAAAGTGGTGGATGTTTTGGCCGTTTTTGGGTATTTAGACCATGAAATTGTTTTCAACGAAATTGCTCTTTTCAAATTGGCAACACCCCTCGGTGGCACAGCTTTGAATATCAAAGAAATCAACCTCGATTGGAATGCGAAAGTGGTTCATTGGGGCTTGGATTATGTGGTCATTGAAAAAAATGGAACGGAGGTAGAAATTGCTGAATTTTACCAATACATGAAGAATTGGGAGATTCTGGAATACCTAAAATCAGGCAGAGTGGCGGTTGGAAAAACGGAGAAAGGATTGGTAGAATATCTACCAGAATCAGATTGGGAGACGGTTTAAGTCATAAAACGGAAGCCTTCGCTTCAAGCGAAGGCTTCCGTAAACTGTAATGTTTTATTACACCGTTTCAATCTCGCACGGATACCCAAATAAGCACTTATCCTTCACCAACTTCACCACAACGGGTGGTACTAATTCTTCCCATCCTGTTTCGCCCGACTGAATTTGTACCAAAACATCGTCAGTTTTTATACTCAATAATTTTTTGTCATAATCTTGAATATCCGTTACCTTATCGTTGTCTTGCAAATATTGAAAGAGTCCTTTCAAGTGCGTAGGCGGGATGAATTCTTTGGTGGTAACCATGTTTCCATTATCATCCATCGTTGGATGCAAATAGAGTTTAATTTTGGGAGCAAAAAGGGTTGAAAACGCTGCCAAAATCCCTCCTGAGATATTTGTATAGTGTTTTTCTTCAAAAATATATTCCAAATTTGGCATTCCTAAAATCAAGCCCATTCGTAATTTCGTAAAATCTGCCAAATATTGAACCAAGCGATAATATTCGTGAAAATTGGAAATTAAAACGGTTTGTCCCAAGGAACACAAAATATCTACACGGTCTAAAAAGTCTTTTTCATTAATTTGCTCATTGCCCGCTTGAAGGTTTTTTAAGGTTAATTCTGCCAAGAGAACCACCTTATCATCGTCCACATCCATCTCATTTTCAAACTGTTTCAAGCCTTTTTTAATCATATCCAACGATACATTCGTCACGGGTCTGAAACGTCCACGAACTGCCACAATGTGTTTCTTATAAAACGCTTCCGAGGGTTGCATCACGCCACCGTCAGGACCAAAAAGGGCGGCATTTGTGAAGCCATTTTTCACCAAATGTAAAGACATTACACGGTCATCAACATTATCGAAATCTTTCCCACTGAAACGAATCATATCAATCTCAATGCGGTCGGATGAAAGGTCGTCCATCAGCGACTGCAACAAAATTTCGGGTTGTTCATAATAGTAAAAACAGCCGTACATGAGGTTTACGCCAATAATTCCTAATGCCTGTTGTTGAAGCACGTTGTCATTATCTTTCATTCTAACGTGAATAACAACATCATTAGGTTCGCCGTTGGGTTCGAGCTGAAAACGTAAGCCAATCCAACCGTGCGGATCGTTGGTTTTTTGGTAATTTAAAGCAGAAACTGTATCAGCGAAGGCAAAAAATGTACGTTCTGAAGCCATCTCCGTGAGGCGGACATTCAGCAATTTATACTCACGATTCAACATTTTGTTCAATCGTGCTTCCACCACATAACGCCCTGACTGTTCTTCTCCATAAATGGCATCTGAAAATGCCATATCGTAGGCTGAAATGGTTTTAGCGATAGTTCCTGATGCTCCCCCCGCCTTGAAAAAGTTTGCTGCCACGTCCTGCCCAGCCCCAATTTCGGCAAAAGAGCCATAAATTAATCGGTCAAGATTAATGCGAAGAGCCTTCTGTTTTGTACCTATATTTCTATCGTATGTAAGCATATTTTTTATATTTCTGTAACCACGAAATTACTATCATAATGACAGAAAATGGGAAAAGGTTTTAGTTTTTCATTTTGATTTATGAAATAACGTCAATCCCGCAATGGGGCTTTCCATAATTACGCCCACTGTGCAGCCTTTATCCGTTGCCACTCTTCTTAAAATATCTGAATAATAAAACGCCACCGAACCCGTGAAATGGATTTTATACTTTTTAACGTCAGGATATTTCAATAAGTATTTTTCAAAAAATAACCCAAAAGCATCACTCACTAAATGGTAGGTAAAGGGATGATTTCGGTTATCAAAAATAAACTTTGAGAACGAAGCAAAATAACGATTGGGGAAAGGCTTTTGATACCCATTTTCGATGATTTCCAAACGGTCAATTACGCCAAAACGCTTTTCAAATTTTGTTCGTAATTCTTCGGGTAATTCTTTATGTAAATAGCTTAAAATCAATTGTTTACCCAAATGTCCACCCGAACCTTCATCACCTAACCAAAAACCCAAAGGAGGAATTTGAAAAGTAATTTTTGAACCATCATAAAAGCACGAATTTGACCCCGTACCCAAGATACAGGCAATCCCTGCTTCATGCCCACACAAAGCATGGGTGGCGGCAAGCATATCCGATTGAACCTCCACTTTTTGGGCAGTCGGAAAAATGGATAAAATCGCCTGACGAACCACCTCCGATTTCTCTTCGTTCGTTACACCCGTACCGTAATAAAAAACCTCAGAAACTTGTTCCTGTACATTCGGAAGGAGGTTTTTAGTTAATTCTGCGGTGATGGAATCAAGGTCTTGGTAGTATGGATTTAGCCCAATGGTTTTGCACTGAGAAACCTGCCCATCTTCGGCAATCATCCGCCAATCGGTTTTTGTTGAACCACTTTCAGCTATTAGAATCATTTTTGTTGTTTTACATTTTTAATTTGTATGATGCAACCTTTTGAATGGTCTATTCCATCCTTATATTTAGTTATGAGAATTAATAACTTTTGAAAAGTTGTCAATTCTTGACCAAGATTCCAATAATCTCAAACTTACTAAAAACAGTTTCAGTATGTGGGGCATCGGGGAGTTCGTTTGTAAGGTCTTGACCCGCCCAATGTTCATAATGTTTTCCATTTCGCCACAATCTTGAAGCGGAAACATCGTATATTTGTCCACGGAAGGCGACCCAAATTTCATCACGGTCTTGTCCGTTGCGGAGGGCTAATTGAGATCTTGTATATTCTTTCAAAATATTTTTGTTATCGTAAACGTTTAATAATCAATAAGTTAGTTTTAACCTCGTATTTTTGTATTCTCAAATTTTCAAATTAAACTTGCTGATTACAAATTATTTTATCATTTTTATCTTTCAAAATCAAAATCCAACAATCATTATGAGAAAATCATTTCTTTACTTGCCTATATTATTTGCTTTCATGTTGGTAGCAATCAGTTGCGGCAAAAAAGCAACTCCTGAGCCAACTGCAATTGAAAACATGACAAAAAACTGGTCTGTTAGTATTGCGAAAGAAGGTGGAACACAAGTATTTCAAAAAGGTGGAACAACAAATTCTGCCCCAGGTTATGGTAGTTACCGTTTAGGACTTGCCGCTGCGGGTGCAGCCACTTTGACCGCCGTTGATGGGACTAATTTCACGGGTAATTGGACATTATCAACTGACAATAAAACACTTACGTTAACGAATTTGAAAAATAGTGCAGGAGTAACACCAACGGGTTCAAACCCTGCGGGAACGATTGTTTATGAAATTCCATCAACGATTACTGCAACGACGGTTACACTTCAAACGGCATCACCAGACTTGAAAGCTGGTAATAAAGTAGTGAATTTACAATTAGTGAATCCATAAACCAAATACAAATAAGTTTTGAGAAGCCGTTCTGAAAAGAATGGCTTTTTTGTTGTATTGTAAAATGTAAACAACAATCCAACAAATCAACAAATCAACAATTACCTTTGCACCATGGAACAAAGAACAGAACTTAGCACGATTGGCGAATTTGGATTAATCAATTTAATTAAATCAAAATTCCCAATTAATAACGTAGAAACGCTTAAAGGAATTGGCGATGATGCCGCTGTGATTGATTCGGCAGGTAAAGAAGTAGTCGTTTCAACAGATTTATTGATTGAAGGAATTCATTTTGATTTGTCGTATTCACCTTTGAAATTGTTGGGATATAAAGCCGTTGCCGTTAATATCTCCGACATTGCCGCCATGAATGCCATTCCAAAGCAAATTACGGTCAGCATTGGGTTGAGTAATCGTATTTCAGTGGAGGCAATTACGGAATTATACGAAGGAATAAAAATTGCTTGCGACGAATATCAAGTTGATTTAGTGGGTGGCGATACCTCCGCTTCACGGTCGGGTTTGGTGATTTCAATCACGGCTTTGGGATTGGCAGAAAAACAGAGAATTGCGTACAGAAATACTGCAAAAGTGAACGATATTATTTGCGTTTCGGGAGATTTGGGTGCGGCTTTAATGGGTTTGCAATTATTAGAAAGAGAGAAACAAGTTTTCCTCGCAAATCCCGATATGCAGCCTGAAATTGATAAGGACAAGGATTATGTGATTGGAAGACAGTTGAAACCTCGGGCGAGAATGGACGTGATTTATGAATTGCGTGATTTGGGTGTAATACCAACTTCAATGATTGATGTCTCGGACGGATTGGCTTCTGAACTCCTGCATATTTCCAAGAATTCAAATGTTGGAGCGGTTATTTTTGAAGATAAAATTCCAATTGACGACCAAACTTATTTGACGGCAACTGAACTAAATTTCAGTCCAATGACGGCAGCTTTAAATGGTGGCGAAGATTATGAATTGCTTTTCACAGTGAAACAAGAAGATTACGAAAAAATCAAAAATATGAACGATGTAAGCATCATTGGCTACATGACCAACGAAGTTATGGAAGCAAAAATGATGATGAAATCTGGAAATTTAGTGAATATCACGGCTCCTGGGTATGAGCATTTTTAGGGTAATCGCAAATCAAAATTACCTAATGATGAGGGTCTAATTATTGGATAATTTTGTTTTATCAACTAAATAAATTCTGATATTCTCTTAAATTTGTATTAAATTTTCACATTTAACCAATCACCATGAAACGTAAAAACATTATTAGTCTCTCCGTAGCATTTGCTTTTTTGAGTTTATCAATCACAGGTATCTTGCTGTACATCAAGCAAAAAGCTCATGCCGTTGAGATTACGCATACCATCTTTGGATTAATCTTTGTAGGTTTTGCTGTTTTTCATATCGTCAATAACTGGTCGTCCATCACGGGTTATTCAAAAGAAAGAACGTCAGGAAAATTCAAAAAAGAATTTATTATTGCCTTCTTGGTTTTTGGAGTAGTATTGGCAGGAACAGCCTCAGAAATCCTTGAACCAGTGGCAGAGGCAGGAAAATTTCTTGCTCCAAAAAGACCACCAAAATCCGAGAAATTATCTTACGAAGAAGTAAAAACCAATCAAGATTCAAAAGGAACAGCTTTAAGGATTTTGGTAGAAATGAATAAAGAAACAGAATTACCCATCGTGGCAATTTGGGTGGAAGATGCCGACCATAAATTTGTGGAAAATCTGTACGTTCCTGCGAAAGAAGCCAAAATGCCCGAAAGCGAAGAAGAAGCCAGTGAAGGTCATTTTGATGTATCAGATTTCAAACCAGCATCGTTGCCAACTTGGCAAGCAAAAGCCAACGTAAAATCGTCATTATCAGAAAAAGAAACACCCCATGAAAACTTTGTCGTTAATTCAAAAACGACGGTAAAAGGCTCTTTTTATGTGATGATGGAGGTGAAAAGTAAGAATAAAAATGAGGTTTATGAAGCGAAGATTGAGGAGGCTAATGGTGGATTCTCTAAGTTTAAATCAGGAAGTAATGTGTTGATTAAGAGTGGGTTGGTCGAACTATTGTAACTCGAATTACTAATTCGAGAGCGGAATCCGACTTTTCGACCGTTCTCGAATTGCTAATTCGAACTACAGTAAATTTCTACGAAACTCAAAAGGCGAAATTTTCGTCAATTTTTTAAAATACTTAGAAAAATACGATTGATCAGAGAAGTTCAATTTGTAGGCAATTTCAGAAATTCCCAAATCCGTATGGGTCAAATATCGCTTAATTTCCATCACCATTCTATCATTAATCAAATCTGTTGAAGTTCGACCCGTTACATTTCTCACCGTTTCGCTGAGGTGATTTGGTGTTATCGTCAGTAAGTCTGCATACTGTTTTACCGATAAATTTTCTTGACATTTTTCTTCGATTAATTGCTTCAAACGCTTCACCAAAATCCTTCCTTTTTGAGTCTGCTCATTCATCATTCCAACTGGATAAATTCGTTTACTTTGAATCAAAATTAAATCCAATAATGCCCTGATAACCTCCTCATTATCAGCTAATTTCAGCTGATTTTCAGTAATTGCTTTTTGAAAAAAGTCTGTAAAAATTTGCCTCTCATTTTCATTTTCCAAGTAAAGTGGGGGCGTTTCTTTGGATAAATTATAAAAAAAAGGTAATTCAAAAAGTTTGTGCGGGTCAGTTTTATTAAAATGATAAAAGGACGAAGTAAACAGAAAAATATAGCCTTGCACATCTTCCGAAAGTTCTAATTCATGGATTTGTCCAGGCGAAAGGAAGAAAATTGAAAAGGGTTTAATTTGATGATGCTGAAAATCAATTGTATGAATGCCTTCGCCCTGTGTAAGGAACAAAATCTCGTAAAAATCATCGTGTCGGTGCGGGTACGTAACTTTGAAATTTCGATGAATATCAAAAACCTCAATTTGAAACTGAATGGTTTTTTCAGTCTTAGAATTGAATTTATCAATGCTGTAAACGGGGATGGTTTTCATTTTTAATAACGAATAAAAATAAATATATTTGTAAAAAAATCTTATGCAAACGTTATCAAAACAGCAAGTAAGCAATTGGATTTTACTTGATTATAACGCTCAGAAACAAGTCTTTCAGGAAAAAATCCATTTTCTTGAAAGAAAGTATGCGACTGATTTTGTGTCGTTTGAGCAAAAAATTGAACAGGCAAATACCGAAAGTTTTGAGGCTTGGGATGATTACATAGAATGGAAAGCCTACCAACAGTTTTTGTCTGAATTATTAATCAAAATTGACGAAATAAAATAGGAAGATTTTCAAATGGCTTGATGATTCTTCCTTCGTCAAATCACATTCTATCAACGATTTTAGGAAATCTGAGACTGTTTTTTATCTGAATATAAATATATATTTCGCTAAAAATTCCGAACTTCATGTACGAGAATATTTAGATGCTGAACATCGTAAATATTCTTTTCATTGGCAATCTTCCAACGGCGATTTAATTATCCGATGGGATAACGCCCCTCATTTCCCCGACCTCATTACATTTCCACATCATAAACATTTGACTTCTGGTGAAGTGATGGAAAGTTATGATATTTCGCTTGATGAAATATTAAATTTTATCAAAATCAAAGTTTATAAAATTAAATCATACAAGGTTCAGTATTTTTAAATATCTGAAAATGAGATATTTAAAAATATTTATTTGTAATATTAAAGTGTCACCCATCAAAAATACCTAAAATTCATGATAATTTACCATAAAATTTGACGCTATTTCAAGAACTTTGTAACATGAGTTAAATCCAGTTCTCGGAACTGATAACCAATAACAAAAACAATGGCAAATTATTTCAATACCCTTCCATTAAGAGAAAAACTTAATCAATTAGGAGTTTGTGAATTCATGGATATTAGTGCTTTCGGAGACGGTGTTCAAGCATTAATCGGTAAAAAAATCGTAATCGTAGGCTGTGGAGCCCAAGGCTTGAACCAAGGTTTGAATCTTCGTGATTCTGGATTGGACGTTTCTTACGCCCTTCGTCAAGAAGCAATTGATGGCAAACGTCAATCTTGGAAAGGTGCTTCTGAAAACAATTTTAATATCGGCACCTACGAACAATTAATTCCAACGGCTGATTTGGTCATCAACCTTACGCCTGACAAACAACATACTTCGGTGGTTTCGGCAATTATGCCTTTGATGAAGCATGGAGCTACACTTTCGTATTCTCACGGTTTCAATATCGTGGAAGAAGGGATGCAAATTCGAAAAGATATTACTGTAATTATGGTAGCACCAAAATGCCCTGGAACGGAAGTCCGTGCGGAATATGTGCGTGGTTTTGGCGTACCAACGTTGATTGCCGTTCACCCAGAAAATGACCCAGAAGGGAAAGGTTGGATGTATGCCAAAGCGTATTGTGCAGGTACGGGCGGACATCGTGCGGGCGTGTTGAAGTCATCTTTTGTGGCAGAAGTAAAATCCGATTTAATGGGTGAGCAAACCATTCTTTGTGGTTTATTGCAAACAGGTTCAATCCTTTGTTACGACAAAATGATTGAGAAAGGAATCAATGCTGAATATGCTTCTAAGTTTATTCAATACGGTTGGGAAACCATCACCGAAGCCTTAAAACAAGGTGGTATTTCGGGAATGATGGACAGATTATCAAATCCTGCAAAAATCAAGGCATTTAAAATTTCGGAAGAATTGAAAAATATTATGCGTCCATTGTTCCAAAAGCACCAAGACGACATCATGAGCGGATTTTTCTCGCAAACCATGATGGAAGATTGGGCAAATGACGATAAAAATCTTTTAACTTGGAGAGCTGCAACGGGTGAAACGGCTTTCGAGAAAACACCAGCTGGTGCGGTAAAAATTACTGAACAAGAGTATTTTGACAACGGTCTTTTGATGGTAGCGATGGTACGTGCGGGTGTGGAATTGGCTTACGAAACCATGGTTGAAGCGGGCATCATTGAAGAGTCAGCTTACTACGAATCATTGCACGAAACGCCACTGATTGCCAACACAATTGCTCGTAGAAAATTATACGAAATGAATTCAGTAATTTCTGATACGGCTGAATACGGATGTTATTTATTCGACCACGCCTGTAAGCCACTTTTGGCTGATTTTATGAGCAAAGTAGAGACTGATATCATCGGCAAAAACTTCAACGAAGGCAAAGATAGCAGCGTGGATAACAGAGCGCTAAATTTCGTGAATAAGGCTTTACGTACACACTCAATTGAGGTTGTGGGGGATAGATTACGGGCGGCGATGGGGGCGATGAAGGCGATTGCTACTGTGGCGTAATTTATAGATATTCAGTACTTTAAGGACGGCTTCGCTTTGGTTGAAGCCGTCTTTTTTGTAAGAAGTTGTTTAAGTTAATTTTTGAAGGTGAAAAAGGATTATTTTTGTATCAAGACGAGTAGTAAAAACCGCAGTTTAGCATAGCTAAATACTCCTCGAAGGGCTGGCGGTGAAGTTATAAAATTAATAATTTCATCATAATTTCTACATGTAATCATAATTTTTTCATGAAAATATCATTTTTTTGGTTTCAAAGCAATTAAATCCTACAAACTCAATAACTCCTTAAATCGAATTGCCTGTCGGCGTGAAATTTCAATTTTATCGCCACTTTCCTTCAACGTTACTTGCAATCCACCCGAAAACCACGGCTCAATTTTCTGAATATATTTCAAATTAATAATATGTTTACGATTGGCACGAAAGAAGATTTTTGAGTCTAATCTGTCTTCTAAAGCGTTCAAAGATTTGAGAACTAAGGGCTTTTGGTCGTCGAAGTATAAACGGACATAATTGCCCATAGATTCAAATAGACGCACATTTCCTAATCTTACGAACCAACATTTTTCCCCATCTTTCACAAAAATTTGGTCGTTTTCAGAAAGAACCGTCGTATTTTCCTTATTGGTTTCGGTTAATTGTTTTTGACGGTCAAATTCCTCTTCGACCTTCTGAACTGCTTCCGAAAGTCGGTGTAATTCGATTGGTTTCAGAAGATAATCAAGGGCGTTGAATTCAAAAGCCTTAATGGCATATTCATCGTAAGCAGTCGTGAAAATAACTTCTGGAACGTAGCCTTCAAGGTCGGTCAGGAGATCGAAACCCGTTTTGCCAGGCATTTGAATATCTAAGAAAAGGAGGTCAGGATGCAATTGGTCAATCAATACCACGGCTTCTTCGGCGTTGGCGGCTTCACCTACGATATTAATTTTAGGGAAATTTTCGAGCAAGCGTTTCAGTTCATTTCTTGCCAAACGTTCATCATCTACGATTAATGCTTTCATTGTTTTAGTAAATAGTTATTGTTGAAAATGCAGATAAGTAAGGAATTAATTTAACTTGAAATTTGAATTTAGGGCAAAATACAACAAACGCCAACATTCCAATCTAATTAATTACTACTTATCTGAAAATATGCTAACAAATTAATTCAACTTGTGCAACATATCCAAGAACTATTTTACAGTCGGTGGGTCAGCCTTTTTACCCCCAAAAATTGATACATTAACGTAACGTCGTGGTGCCAAACGGAAGTCAATCAATAATTTATCTAAATCTGCCAACGAGCGATTGATGTTTGAATAAAGCGAATCATCCTTTAATAATTTTCCCATCGAACCTTGTCCTTGCTCAATTCCAGTCATAATTCTCTGTAAACCTTCCAATGAACGTTGGGTTGTGGCAACGGCTTGACTGATTTTCAAGGCATTCAACGAATCTGCAATTGAGCTAAATTTGCCGATAAGTGGCTTTAGGCTTCTTTCAGTTTCAATTAAATTACTCGATAATGATTTCATGTTGGCAGTTATTCCTGCTAAACTCGCTCTATTTTCATTAATGGTAGTTCCCATCGTTCCTGATAATGACGAAATTGTTCTGTCAGTATTTTTTATTAAACCATTTACTGACGAACCCGTTGCTTCAAAGCTTTTGGTTACAACTCGTAATGAAAGCGTTAGGGAATCTAAGTTATGGAGCAATGGAAGGGCTTGTTCTTTAATTAAATCAGAAATACCCGTTTCTCGACCTGCCAAAAGAGTTCCTCCATTTTCAACAAATTTATTATTTTTACCATATTCTAATCTGATTAATTTTCCTCCTAATAATCCATCAGATGATAAAAAGGCCTTAGTATCAGACGGTAATAGCAAATCCTTACGAATTACGAGCGTAACTTTCACTTTGTTTCCTGGAATGAGTTCAACTATTTTAACTTGCCCAACTTTCATTCCACTTAATGAAACTTGATTGGCAGAAGTCAGTCCTTCAACATTGTCATAAATCACCACGTATTTATTTTGAGAAGAGAAAAAATCCTTTCCTTTCAGGAAATTAAACCCTAAATATAAAATCACAAATGATACAAGGGCAAGAACGCCCACTTTTACTTCTTTAGAGATAGTCATGTTTTATTAGGTTGTGGGTTGTAGGTATGGGGTACAAGGTTGAAGTACGAGGTATGAGGTCGGTATTAAATAATAAACTATTTTACTATTTAATGCTTCATCTCTATCACCTACTACCTTATAACTAAAACCTAATTTTCAATTTCTTCCTTATACAATTTAAAAGCCTTGAAAATGGCTTGTGATACTTCATTTTGTCCTTCTTCAGAAGCTAAATATTTTTCTTCGGCTGCGTTAGTTAAAAATCCTGTTTCAATCAGTACACTTGGCATTGCTGTTTCCCAAAGAACCAAAAAACCCGCTTGTTTCACGCCGTAGCTTGTTCTGTTGGTTTGTTTCATGAATTGACGTTCAACTTTCTGAGCAAATTTTATGCTGTTCATCATAAAAGTGTTCTGATAGTTAGCCATCATAATGTGTGCCAAAGGTGAATTTGGATTAAAACCGTTGTAAGTTTTCTGATAATCCTTTTCTTGCAAAATTACAGAGTTTTCACGCTTGGCAACGTTTAAATTATCATTCGTTTTATGTAACCCCATCGTATAAGTTTCCGTTCCAGCAAATTTGGAAGAAGGATGAGAATTACAATGGATTGAAACAAATAAATCCGCTTTGTTCTTATTGGCAAGGGCTGAACGTTCATCGAGGGTTGGATAAACGTCTTTCTTTCGAG
>JAYVRF010000215.1:0-42241 GCA_043756925.1 Arcicella sp.
GCTCAAATAGAAAGGCTCAATTAGATAATTTTGCCGATAAATTTGATGAATTAATCCAGTTTTTGAAAGTAATTAAATTTTTATAGGAAAACCGTTCCATTCCAAATATCAGAAGTTTCCGTGCCAGCCCAGTGAATATTGCCGATTGGTTCACGCAAATGTTTGCCCAAACTCGTCCACGCACCCGTTGGCATCACGCCCGCATAACACCCACGAGTATATTCTTCCTCTGCCCACGATTTATCAATGTAGAAAATTGGCGAACCTGCCTCTTTTCCATAAAATCTTTCAAATTGACTCAAAACAGCCTCTTTCCTTTCATTTTCGGATAATAATGAAAATGCTTTTGCCTGATTTGCCAACACAAATCCCATCATAATTCCCTTAGAACCATCTTTTGGGGAGTTATCAAAGGTCAAAGAAACGAACCCGTCTCCCGAAGCAGCCAAACCGTTTAAACCTTTACCTCGCCAAAACGGTCGGTCATAAACCGCATAACATTTCCAGACCGTTCCCATCGGAATTCTTTGCATGAGTTGGTCACGATTTGCGGGTAAAAGTGGCTGATAATCAATCCGTCCAGCTAAAGTAGGAGGAATGGCAACGATTACTTTTTTACAAGAATAGTTAAAGTCTTTTCCAATAACTTTCACACGCTCATCATTTTGTACAATTGCCTTCACGGGAGCATTAAATTGAATGGTATTTTCTGGAAAACTCTCCGACATTTTCAAAGCAACCGACATCGCACCACCTAAGATTCGTTCTTCTTGAGCTCCGTTTTTTACGTTCATTAGCGTCTCAAAATCCGTACAAGATTTGGTGTAAAACATTGCATGAAGCATTGAAACTTCATTGGGATGTGCAGCCCAGATTGCCTCGGAGGCAATTCTGAATAGACTTTTAGCCGTATCGAAAGACATTTGTTTATCCATCCAAGTTTGCAAAGTCATAGAATCCCATTTCATGGCATCGGGCGTTTCCCACGGTTTTTGTAGGTTTACGGTTTTGGATAATTTTGTCATTTTTTTAATTGCCCCGTCCAAACTCAACAATGATGGAATGGGCAGAGGAGGAATTAACCCCTTATAATGTTTAGTTTTTCCACTCATTACCAAAGTGCTTTTCCCCTCATCATAAGTTGGAAAAGTTGATAAGCTAAATTCACGAATTAGTCCATAGATTTTATCTTGCGTTGGTCCCACCCAAGTTCCTCCCATGTCCAAATAAAACCCTTCAAATTGTTGGGTATGCACCCGTCCGCCTACTCGTTCTCGGGCTTCGAGTAGCTTTACAGATTTTCCCGCTTTTAATAGTTGACGAGTGGCAGTAAGTCCTGCATAACCCGCTCCAATAACAATATAATCAAAATTTGTGGGCATCTTTATGATATTAAGAGAGTATGTTTTAATTTACCTTGAAAAATAGTCAAAACATATTCATTATCAAAATTGTACAGGATTAATGAGTTTTCAGAAAAAAGTGTAATTTTGTCTATAAGCCGTGTAGAGTTTTAACAAATAAAAAATTCAAAGGCGTATAACTCAATTAAACATGATTTCTAAAAAAGCGAAATACGCATTGAAAGCCTTAAAAGTATTGGCTCGGGAGTATGAAAAAGGACCACTACTAATTTCAAATATTGCAGAAACCGAAAACATTCCTAAGAAATTCTTAGAGGCAATTCTCCTTGAATTACGCAATCATGGCATTTTACAGAGTCAGAAAGGAAAAGGTGGAGGATATTATCTAAGAATTCCACCTGACCAAGTAACTTTTGCCAAAATTATTCGCATTGTTGACGGACCAATTGCTCCAACGCTTTGTGTGTCGCTACATTTCTACGGAAAATGCGATGATTGTGCTGATGAAGAATCTTGTTCACTTCGCAATGTAATGGAACAATGGCGAGATGCAAATTTGGTGGTTTTAGAACAAAAAACATTAATGGATTTGATATGAAATTGAGTTTTCGGTAAGAAGTTTATAAGTTGGCAGTCATACCCCAAATTATAAAATCAATGAATGATTCAAAATGACTATTGTCTCTAATTAATGATACTTTAACTTAATAAAATTACAAAGCATATTTTCTTTTATAGTAATTAACTGGTTACTCGTTCTACTGTAAAGTGAGATATTGAATATTTGCGTTCCTAATTTAATAGTTTTATTCATTAATTTGTATATCTTCAAAGTAAAGTTTTTTAATCAATAATCAAATTTTTATCTCAATTCTCCCATGAAAAAAATTTACTCAATTCCAATCAGGAAGAGCTTTCTTGTACTTTTTTTCCTAATTTGCTCTGCAACCGCTTTCTCACAGAAGAAAGTGTCGGGCAAAGTTACTGATGGTGAAAATAACTCATCAGTTCCAGGGGCAACCGTTCAAGTGAAAGGCACAAACAAAGGCGTAACTACCAATGCAGAAGGCTCTTTTACTATCGAAGTGCCAAATGAAGCAACGCTTATTTTCTCGTCAGTGGGGTATTCGCCCAAAGAAGTTTCCGTTGGAAATCAATCAATCATCAATATCCTCCTTTCACCCGATGCTCAGGCATTGTCCGAGGTGGTCGTAACGGGTTATGGCTCTCAACGCAAGAAAGACATTACTGGTGCGGTAACAGTGGTTAGTGCCAAAGAATTAACTGCATTGCCAGCCGCCAGTGTAACACAAATGTTGCAAGGTCGAGCCGCAGGCGTAACGGTCGGAAACGACAACTCACCTGGTGGTGGAACGATGGTGCGTATTCGTGGATTTGGCTCAATCAACAACAATAGCCCACTTTATGTGATTGATGGCGTGCCTACACAGGGAACATTAAACCAGATAAATCCGAACGATATTGAATCTATGCAGGTGTTAAAAGATGCCTCTGCCGCTTCAATTTACGGAGCAAGGGCTGCGAATGGCGTGGTAATTATCACCACAAAAAGAGGCGGAGCTGGCGAGGCAAAAATTACTTTTGATGCTTACACAGGTACGCAACAATTAGGAAAAACCTTGGATTTATTGAATACCAAAGAATTAGGGCAGTTTTATTACGAATCTGAAATCGGAGCGGGTAAAACGCCTGGCACTTCGCCATCGGCACAGTATAAATTTTCTCCAACAGGTGAACAAACCATTGCGGATTATATTTATCCAAATGTCTTTGGAGCACTTCCTGCAAATTTTACTTACACAAATGATATTACTGACCCAAAATTGGGCGTAACGGCTTTTAATATTACCCAAGCCAATAAAGAAGGAACTAACTGGCAACGTGAAATTTTTGGTCCTGCCAAAATTTCTAACTTCCAATTAGGAGCAACTGGTGGTACAAAAACTGGTAAATATGCCATTTCTGGCAGTTATTTTAACCAAGAAGGGATTTTGAAGTACACGAGCTACAAGCGTTATTCAGTTCGTGCCAACACAGAATTCACCAGAGGGAAATTAACTTTTGGGGAGAATTTTACGGTGTCTTATGATGAAAGAGTAAGTATTCCAGGTGGAAATAATAATGAGACCAATCCCATCATGTTTGCCATCAGAATTCAGCCAATTATTCCAGTTTTTGACATCACGGGTGGACCTACGGGTTTGGGTGGAACAAATACTTCTGACTTAAACGGTTTTGCGGGTAGTAGAGGTTCGAACCTCGGAAATGCCCCAAATCCATTAGCCAGACAATGGCGTGAGAAAGATAATATCATTTATGGAACGCATATTTTCGGAAATGTCTTTGCTGAATTGGCAATAATTCAAGACTTGAAATTCAGAACAAGCCTTGGAATAGAATATAATAATACCAATCTTTCACAATATTTGAACCGAGATATTGAAGCGGCTGAACCACGACAGGCTAATAGTTTAACGGTGTCAAATAATTATGATAAAGCCATCACATGGTATAATACCTTAAATTATAGTAGAAAGTTCGGAGAGCATAATTTTAGCTTCTTGGCAGGTACTGAATCAGTTTATACACTTGCATTTGGCTTTAATGCGGCTCGTAGTAACTTCGCTTTCGATGATCCATCTTACCGTTTCTTGAATCTTGGGGCAGCGGCAGGTTTAGCCAATTCAGGACCTGGACCAATAATTAGTGCCTTATATTCACAATTTGGCAAAGTTAATTACGGTTATAAGGACTTCCTTTTGGCTGACTTTACTTTACGTCGTGACCGTTCATCAAGAGTTAATGGTATTGGTATTTTCCCTGCTTTCTCACTTGGTTTTAGAATGACGGAGTTGGAATTTATGAAAAAACTAACTTTCATGGATGATGTAAAATTGAGAATTGGTTGGGGAAAAACGGGTAATCAGTTGATTCCAAACGTTTATAATGCCTTTACGTTATATTCGCCCGACCCACTTTTGAACGCTTATGACATCACAGGTTCTGGAAATTCCATTGCTAACGGTTTTGACTTAACCCAATTCGGAAATCCAAACGGAAAATGGGAAACCAATACTTCAACAAATATCGGTCTTGACTTAACGATGTTGAAAAGTAAATTAGAAGTAATTTTAGACGTTTACGACCGCACAACTTCGGATATGCTTACCCAAGTGCCAATTCCAAGAACAGCGGGAACGGGCTCAATTCCCTACGTAAATATTGGCGAAGTGAACAATAAAGGTTTGGATTTAAACGTAACTTTTAGAGATAAAGTCGGTGATTTTAGATATTCAGTCGGTGGAATGTTTAGTACGTACAAAAACAGAGTAATTAAATTAAACGACAATCCAAATTCAACCGTTTTTGGATTTTCAACTCGTTTGCCAGCCATTTCAGTTACGAAGGCAGGTTTGCCAATTGCCAGTTATTTTGGATACATTGTTGATGGCGTAATCAAGGACGATGCAGAAGCCGCAGCCGCTCCAAAATTTGGCTCATACACTCGTGCGGGGGTTTTTAAGTTCAGAGACGTGAACGGGGATGGCGTAATTACAGCCGCTGATAAAACCATTATCGGCAATCCTCATCCAGATTTTACGTATGGATTTAACCTTAATTTTGGGTATAAAGCCTTTGATTTAACCGTGTTTATTCAAGGTTCACAAGGAAATCAGATTTTTAATTATACGAAATATTGGACGGATTTTAACACTTTTCAAGGCAATCGTTCAAAGGATATGTTGTATAATTCTTGGAAAAAATCTGGTGACGATGCTTTGTTGCCACGTTTGAACTCACAAGATGGAACTAGTCAGCAAATCTCAACGTATTTTGTGGAAGATGGCTCCTATACTCGTATCAAAAACGTACAATTGACGTTTAATTTTCCTTCTTCAATTTTATCAAAAATCAAGTTAAGTTCAGCTCAAATTTATATCCAAGGACAAAACCTTTTCACTTTCACAAAGTATAAAGGCTTAGATCCAGACGTAAATTTAAGAGCATCAGGAAGCGATAATCAAGATACACACATGGGTATTGACGAAGGTTCATTCCCAGTGGCAAAATCTTATAACGTTGGACTTAGATTAGGGTTTTAAATAGGGGTTAGGTGTTGGGATTTAGACATTAGCTTAATAGTCCATCGACTACCGATATTTTAAAACGCTTTAAAATAATTTTAATAATTTCAAACAAAATGAAAAAAATATTAATCATCGCATTAATCGGAATTACGTTTTCTTGTTCAGAATCGTTTTTCGACATAAAGCCACAAGGTGCCGCATCTTTGGCTTCATTAAGTAATAAAAATGGAGTAAATGCCGTCCTTATCGGTGCATACTCACTAATGGATGGGGTTGGAGCTGGTAATGTTGGTCGCCAATCAACTATCTCAAACTATGTTTTTGGCGGAATTACCAGCGGTGATGCCGTGAAAGGAACGGACATCGGTGACCAACCCGAACAAGAGTATATTGAGCAATACCTTTGGCTTGCTGACAATACTTATTTCTTAGGGAAATGGCAACATTCTTATGATGGCGTGGCTCGGGCAAACGAAGCAATTTTTTTATCTCAAAATCCAGATGTAAAAGACATGACCGATGCTGAAAAGAATCAAGTGGTGGCAGAGGCAAGATTTTTGAGAGGACACTTTCACTTTGAAGCAAAAAAAATGTGGAATATGGTGCCTTATATTGATGAAAAAACCTACGTAGCGGCTGACCCAAATTCAACCAAAATTCCAAATGATAAAGACATTTGGTCGAATATTGAGGCAGACTTTACCTTTGCCGCCGCTAACCTTCCAGCCGTACCGTCGCAGAAAGGAAGAGCGTCGCAATGGGCAGCGAAAACGTATTTGGCAAAAGCATTGATTTTTCAAAAGAAATATGTTGCCGCTAAGACTTTATTGGAAGATGTATATAAAAATTCGGGTAAAAGGTTAGTAGCTAACTATCACGAAAATTATAGAAATATTACCAATAATAATACTGAATCAATTTTTGAAGTACAATTTTCAGTAAACGATGGAACGAACGGAAACAATGGAAATGCAGGAGATAATTTGAATTATCCCTACTCGGCAGGAGCCCCAGGCAGAGGTTGTTGCGGGTTTTATTTGCCTTCTCAGAACTTAGTAAATGCTTTCAAAACGGATGCTAATGGTTTGCCATTAATTGGTTCTTCGCCCGATGGAACGGCAGATACTTACAATCAAATGGATGTGCCAAACGACCAAGGTTTGAAGTCAAATGATGCTTTTACGCTAATGAAAACCGTTCCCGTTGACCCACGTTTAGACTGGACTGTTGGACGTAGAGGGGTAAGTTTCTTGGATTGGGGATCAATGCCAGGTTTTAATTGGATAAGAAATCAAAACTATTCAGGTCCTTATGTGGGCAAAAAATGGATGTATTATTTATCGGACGAAGGAAGTTCAACGCATTCAACTTCAAGAAGAAACACCAACAACAATTACCGATTATTGAAATTATCTTCGGTAATACTTTGGTTGGCTGAATGTGAAGCTGAATTGGGTAATTTACAAGCAAGTGAAGATTATGTGAACCTCATTCGTGTTCGTGCCAAGAATGGTTCTGTACAAGATGCAAGTATTACTTATGTTGTTAATTCTTATCCAAAAGGCACATTTACAGCCAAAGGAGCCGATTACGCACGTAACGCCATCCGCATGGAAAACCGTTTAGAATTTGCCATGGAAGGACACCGCTTCTTTGATTTAGTACGTTGGGGAATTGCCGAAAAATACTTGAATAAATATGTTCAAGAAGAATCGAAAGATGGTAAAGATATGGCGGGAAGAACCTACAATAAAAGAGGATATCTGGTTGGAAAAGCTTTCACTTCGAAGAATAATTACTTTCCGTTACCTAATGACGAAATTTTGAACAGTCAGAAAGATGGACAAAAAACATTAACTCAAAATCCTGGGTATTGATTTTATCGTATTTAAGTAAAAGAGTGTCAGATAGTCTTTCTGACACTCTTTTTTATGTTTCGATACTACCAGTATTTCAAACATAGTTTTCATATTAAAATAAAATTAGTGGATTCACGCAACCTTTAATAAGATTTTAAGTATATATAATCAAATCGCTTCCATAATTAAACCCCATAATTAATATGAACACAGAAAATCAAGTAGAAAAAATCAATCGCCTCGAATTCCTTAAAAAAATGGGATTATCAGGAGCAAGTTTAATGGCGGTTTATTGTGGCGTAACGATGTCATCTTGCAAAAATGAAGACAATACAACGCCTGCCTCAACGGGTAAAACTGCAACGTATGACATCACAACCGTTAAAAATGGTGATTTGAAAAACAAAGGTGGATTCTTTGTTGATAATGCTAATAATATCGTTATTGCCAACACAAGTGACAACGGATATGTTGCTGTAACGCTTATTTGTACGCATCAGCAGAACAAAAACATCATTTATTCAACCAATAAATTTCTATGTACTGTCCACGGTGCAAATTTCGATAATACAGGTAAAAACCTTTCAGTTGCTCCAAGCCCTTTAACGACTTATAAAGTTGTCCAATCAGGCAATGTTTTAACTGTAACCTTATAAAACTTAACAGGAATCTTTGTTATATCTTACGAAGATTCCTACTTATTGTTACAACACATTTTACTATTTTTAATTGTAGCTAAAATTATGAAAAAGCTTTTTATTATTATCTTATGCACATTGTCAATTCAAGCATTTTCACAAGATGATTTGATGAAAATGTTGGAAAATGAAACTAAAAATCAAACCGAATATACCATTGCAACTTTCAAAGGAACAAGATTAATAAATGGTCAAACGATTGAAACAGTAGGCAAAAATCAATTAAATTTCTGGATTTCGCACCGTTTTGGAGCTCTAAATACGGGATTTATTGAAAACTTTTTCGGTTTAGATGAAGCACGAATTCGTTTAGGTCTTGAATACGGAATTAATAGCCAATTAACGGTAGGAATCGGCAGAAGTTCACAAGAGAAAATGTATGATTTTTATGCCAAATACAAACTTCTTCGTCAGTCGAACATCATGCCCGTAACTGTGACTTTGTATGGAAGCAATGCCATTAGCACCGTTGCCACGGGTTCGTCTTTAGAATCAGGTACGGTGATGAGATACAAAGATAATTTGGAGAGAATGACCTACACGGGGCAAGTGTTGATTGCAAGAAAATTCAGTGAAAGATTCTCTTTACAATTGATGCCAACGTTCCTTCATTTTAATAAATCAGAAACCGCTGATACTCCAAACAACATGGTAGCCTTGGGCGTAGGCGGAAGAATGAAATTGACCAAGAGATTAAGTATCACGGGGGAATATTATTACGCAGATTTCAATCGTCCCGCTTCAAGTCAATACAATAATTCTTTGGCTCTCGGATTTGACATTGAAACAGGAGGACACGTCTTTCAATTGCACTTTACCAATTCAAGAGGGATGATTGAACGCCAGTTTATTGCTCAAACCACTAAATCTTGGAGTGACGGAGGAATATTTTATGGGTTCAATATTGCCAGAAGTTTCAGTTTTGATAAAAAAGCTAAGGAATTGCACAAGTAGATTAGTTGCAACCAACAAATTAAAAATCACATGAAAAATATTCTTAAAATCCTGATATTCAGTATTTTAATATCAAGTAAATCTTTCGGGCAACTTTACGCTACGCAATCTGGTGAGACAAATTTTTTCTCAGAAACACTCGTTGAAAATATTTCGGCAGTAAATAAAACCGTTGGAGCAATTTTAAATACGAGTACAAATGAAGTGGCAGTAAGCATGAAAATGTCCGCTTTTAATTTTCCGAATAAGTTGATGCAAGAACACTTCAATGAAAACTACATGGAATCAGAAAAATTTCCAACGGGCGTTTTTAAAGGAAAGATTGTAGAAACAATTGATTACACCAAAAACGGAACGTATGACATAACCGCCAAAGGGCAATTAACGCTTCACGGCGTAACGCAAGCTCGTGATTTGAAGGGAAAATTAACGGTGGACAATCAAAAAATTGGCTTAACTTGTAATTTTGACGTAAAATTAGTTGATCATAAAATTGATGTTCCAAAGTTGGTTTTTGCTAAAATTGCGGAGGTAATAGCCGTAAAATCAAAGTACGCTTTCACGCCGTACATCAAGAAATAAATAACCGAAACTAAATAATAAAGCCATGATTTTAATGAATCATGGCTTTTATTTTGTAGTTCAATTAGGAAAATCAAAGATAATTTCATGATTATTTTATAAGAAAAATATACAAAAATTATATAGCAAAATTAAAAATCACATAATTATTCAAAGTATAAACATTAACAATAAAATATTTTGATGCTACTGTAAATTTGTTTCGATAATTTTGTATTGAAATAAAATAGTCTATGAATCGTCAGGAACAAATTGGTAAATTACAAGCCACTAAAGAGTTTGATATTTGTATAATCGGAGCTGGTGCGACGGGTGCGGGCATTGCCCTTGATGCAACTTTGCGAGGTTTGAAAGTAGTGTTAATTGATAAAAGTGACTTTGCGGGGCAGACTTCTTCAAAATCCACCAAACTAATTCACGGAGGAGTTCGATATTTGGAACAAGCCGTAAAAAAATTAGATTGGGAACAGTACAAGATGGTTCGTAAATCCCTACGTGAACGGGAAACTTTGCTCAAAAATGCTCCTCATTTGTCTCATCCTTTGGCTCTACTCACGCCGTGTTTTAATCTTTTTGAAGGCATTTATTACACCATCGGCATGAAAATATATGAATGGATTTCGGGGTCAGCGAATATGCCCCCAAGTGCGTGGTTATCCAAAAATGAAACCTTAAATCGTATTCCAGAATTGAAATCTAAACGGTTGAATTCGGGGGTTTTATATTACGATGGACAGTTGGATGATGCTCGTTATTGCTTGGCTATCGTGCAATCAGCTGAAGCAAATGGGGCGGTAGTTTTGAATCATGCACAAGCCTTAAAATTCAGCAAAAATGAAGATAATGGGCGACTTAAAGCCTTGACTATCAAAGATTTAATGACTGATGATGAATTCGTAATTAATGCTAAGGTCTTTGTGAATGCCACGGGTCCTTTTGCGGATAGCATTCGTCAGATGGCAAGTTCAAAATTGAAATCCCGCATCAAAGTTAGTCGTGGGGCTCATGTGGTTTTGCCCCGTGAAGTGATGAAAGGTGACACCGCAATCCTTGTTCCCAAAACGGATGATGGACGAGTGATTTTTATGATTCCTTGGCAAGACCATGTGCTGATTGGCACGACTGACGAAGCCGATGAGCTTTCAGAAAATCCAAAATTAGAAGAATATGAAAAAACTTATTTATTGGAATACGTGAATCGGTATTTTGAAAAAATCGTTACGCCCGACCAAATAAAAAGCGGCTTTGCGGGACTCAGACCGCTTTTGCAAGCACAACTACAGACGGCAATGAATGCTGATACAAAATCCATAGTGCGTGACCATGAAGTTGAAATTGACCGACGGACGAAATTAGTGAGCATCATGGGCGGAAAATGGACGACTTACCGTTTAATGGCAAAAGACACGTTGGACGAAATTTATAAGGAAATTTTGAAAAAAGAAATTGTGAAATGTACGTCAGAAAACCAAATCCTGCACGGAGGAGAAAATTATCGTTTTGAGGATTGGCAAGAATTAGTAAACAAGTACGGAATCTCAGAATTCACGGCTCAACATTTAATGAAAAAGTATGGAGTAAAAGCGGTGAATGTTTTACAATTGATTGACAATCAACCAGATTTAAAAGAATTACTATCTCAAAATCATCCATTCATTAAGGCAGAAATTGTGTATGTTATTCAAGAGGAAATGGCAACAACGGTTGATGATGTTTTGGAAAGAAGATTAGGTTTGAAATTGAGAGATGAAGTTGCTTCAAAATCAGTTGAGCCTTATGTTGAGGGGGTTTTGGGAAGTTTTTAGTTGAAGGATAAGTATAAAAAAATTCCTCAGTCGAAAGATTGGGGCATTTTTTGTTTAAATGCAATTTACATGATGAATGCTTACGTTGAAATCAAAAACCATTCTTGACATTGTTGCATGATTAAATAAAAAGAAATTATACATATTATCAACGTTTAGACTAAAATTCCTGTAATCCGAAAGTCGAAAATTAAGTACACAGGGAGTAGAGTAAACGTGGCGTTACTTTAGAATTATATTATTTCGCCTCTTTTACCGCTTAAACCATTGCGAAGTATTGTTTCATGGAATAACTTACTAATGGCATAGTTGAATAAAATCCGTGTTTAATTCGTGTGCCATTTGTATATCAATAAAAAAGCTGACTATTTTTCAGTAATCGATTTTGATTTTTAAAATAAGGATTATAATTCAAGGTTTTTAAATATCCCGCACAATTCGTTTAAAGAAATCAAATTGTACTTTTATGGCTCTTTGCCAATATATTTTACCGCTTTTTCCTGGTTGTGAAATGTAGGTTGCTCTCACCTTTAATTCGTCACAACGCCTTCTGAAATCGTTATTTGCCTCATAATTCACGTCTTCTGTGCCACAATCGAAGATGATTTCTTTCTGCGATGCCGCCAATTTCCCTACGTTATGGATTACCGAATATTTACGTAAAACATCCGCTTCTCCCGACCCTAAAATGTTCTGTAAACTGGCATTTGCCGATTCTACACTTAAATCCAATACCCCGCCTGAACTTCCTGCGGCTCTAAAAAGCTCTGGTCTTTTCGAAAATAAATATAATGCCCCGTGTCCGCCCGAACAGATTCCCGTGATGAAAATTTGGTCGTCTTCAACTCGGTATTTTTTTTTAATAGTTGGGACTAAATCTTTAAAGAAAAAATCCTCAAATTTGCTCATTTGCTTGCGTGGGCTATTGATGTACCAAGAATCCTTTAACCCATCTGGACAAACGATAATAAAACCATAAGCATCTGCATATTTCTGCACGCTCACGATGGTATTCCACTGGCGATAAGTTGCTCCACAGCCGTGCAGAAGAAACATTACTGGATATTTTCTTCCAGAAGTTATCGAATAATCTTTGGGCGTATAGACTAATGTTGTATCCGCATGAGGCACATAAATTGGATTGAAATATAACTGTTCTTGGGCAAAAATTGCCAACGAAAACAAGCACATTCCGAATGTAAGGATTAAGGATTTCATGTGATTATTTCGTGGGTTAATCAGTGATTTTATATTATGTAGGATAAGTTTTTAACCTGTCAAAATTATGATACAGGTTGGAAACCTATTCTACTTTCCTCTAATTATTATCATGAATCTCCTGTAAAATCTTAATCACTTCTTTGCGAATATCGGAAGTTGAGTTTACAAAATTATTATTCATCATACTAAAAATCAAGGTCTTGCCTTTCTTGGTTACTAAAAATCCACTCAAACAATAGTTATTATTCAAAGACCCCGATTTAGCGAATATAAATGGCTTATCGGTCTTCAACAGATTCTTCAAAGTACCTGATTGTCCAGCGGCAGGAAGGATTTTAAAAAGTCTTTCTTCGGGAACAATCTGGTGAATTTTTTGTAGTACCGCTATGATTGAACGTGGCGTAAAAAGATTCTGCCTTGAAAGCCCCGAACCGTCCACCCATTTTGGGACATCTGGCAAATCGGAAAGGTACTTTTTTATGACGGAATCAATGCCAATTTCTGTATTCAATATTCCACTTAAAGCATTGGAATTCAATAAGATAAGCTGTTCAGCAATCATGTTATCGCTCACGTGAAGCATCCGTTTATAAAGCGTATCTGAGGGAAGACTATAAAATATTTTCGCTGTTTTATCTAAGGGTTTATTGATAAAAGTAACCTCTTTTTTTAACGTATCAGTCAATAAAGCCGTGGTTACTTCAACACCCGTTTTGAAAGGGACATCTTGTTCATAATTTGGCTTGATTGCCTTGCCTGCGGGATAGCTGAAAAGGTTTGCTGACAAATCTCGTTGTACTGAAAATGTATTCGATTTCGACCAATTATAGGTCTTTTCAGTAAAGAAATTTGGGGTAATTTTCAACGTATTTTCTTTATTTCCAGTAAATCTGACTATATTTCCATGAATTGGGAACGGTGAAATCTCAGCGGCATAATAATCATTGTAATCATCCCACGACCAGCCATTTCCAAAGTATGAACCTGTAAAATTATCGTTTGAAAAATAGATTTTTTGAGGGCTGTTTTTCAAAAAATCAAATGCTTTGCTGTTGGGTAAATCAGGGTTAAGAAACGAAGGATCGCCCGTTCCCCAAAGAATTAATGAATCACCTGAAATTTGATAATGAAAAGCGGGAATTGAGTCGCCCCGAACGGAGTTTCCCAAGGTTTTTAGACTTGCGTAATAGGTAAATAATTTAGTATTGGAAGCAGGAATAAAGTAGCGGTTAGCATTATGTTCAAGAAGAGTTTTGTTTTCAGCAATGTCATACAACGAAAATCCAGTATGATTGTGAGCAAAAACGGGTGATTCTTTCAATTTTCGAGACACCGATTTCATGCTAACTTTCGTAGCATTACAAGCAAAAAAGAGGATTGCCGAAGAAAAAATTGCGAGTTTTGTGAATGAATTCAAAGTAGAAATCTTTAAAATAAAAAGCTACACAATATTGCGGTCGTGTTGGGCATGAAATTAAAAAAAATCTTTGGATAATGCTATTGATGAGGGGAAATTTTATTATGTGGTAACGTCTTTTCCCCTCACAAATCCCCAAAACAAATTTTCTTGATTAACTTTGTACCCATTTTCAAAGAACATAAAACCTCTTTGTTAATTAATCCGTTACAACTCAATATGATAATCATAAAATCAGCATCCGAATGTCAGTAAAATATTTTCATCTTACAGTAAAAGAAATTATTGAAGAAACCCCTGATACTAAAACGATTTCGTTTTGGCATCCTGTTCATAATACTATCCCATACAAAGCGGGACAATTCCTTACATTAATGCCCGTGATTGATGGTCAGAAAGTGCGTCGTAGTTATTCGATGTCATCTTCGCCAAACAAAGATGCTTCCATTGCCGTAAGCATCAAAAGAGTAGCTAATGGACTGGTTTCCAATTATTTGTGTAATAATTTGAAAGTTGGAGATGCACTCGAAATAATGGAACCGATGGGGCATTTTGTGATTGAGCCTAACCCAAACAAAGAACGTACCATCGTGCTTTTTGGTGGTGGTTCGGGCATTACGCCTTTAATGTCAATTTTAAAATCTGTGCTTCCCGTTGAGCAAAAAACGAAGGTTTATTTGGTTTATGGTTCGAGAGATGAAGATAGTATCATTTTCAAAAATCAATTAGCGGAATTAGAGCAACAATACGAAGGTCGTTTGCGAGTGTTGCACGTGTTGAGCAAGCCTTCATATACTTGGACAGGCTATAAAACTCGCATCAATCAGGCTTCGGCAGTTACGTTTTTGAAGCAAGATTTTGCGATTGATATTGCAAAGGCTGAGTATTATTTATGCGGACCTGAAGGCATGATGGAACAAGTGGAAAAAGCGTTGAAAATATTTAATGTTCCTACCGAAAACATTCATAAAGAACATTTTGGGGCTGGGATTCTAACGGTTGAACAAGAAGACGAAGAAGGTTCATTAAAAGAACAAACTGTTACAATTAAATACGAAGGTGCTGATTATCAGATACTTGTAAAACCACACGAGACCATTTTAGAAGCGGCTCTTCGTGATGATATTGACCTTCCATATTCGTGTCAGGCAGGAATGTGTACGGCTTGCATGGGTAAGTGCGTTTCAGGAAAAGTGAGCATGGATGAGGAGGACGGATTAACGGATAAAGAAATTCAACAAGGCTATATTTTAACCTGCGTAGCTCATCCAAAAACGAGTGGTGTTGTGATTGAAGTAGAGTAAAATGATTAGACCACAGATTGTAAGGATTTACACAGATTTAAAATTTTAAATCCGTGTAAATCCTTACAATCTGTGGTCTAATTTTCTTGGTGATTTTCCCTAATTCCCAATAACCAAAGGCACAATCTTTATACCATTGTCAGTAATAATCCTTACGAAAAACTTCCCTTGATTTTGTTTCGATACGTCAATTTCTGCCGTGTAAATTCCATTCTGTCTAACTAAATTCTTACTCGTCAACACTATTCCAAACGTGTTAATTATCTCCGCTTGAACTGATTTTGTTGGTTTTGGTGAACTATATTCAACCCTTATTTTGTCGGTTGCTGGGTTTGGAAAAATTTTAGCGATTGTCTCTGAAATAATCTCTTCTTCAACAGCCGTTATTATTAATGAAAAATTATCAGAGAGCGATTCACATCCATTTGCATCAGTAGATTTTACCGTATAAACTCCTGATTTTGTGGGACTTACCGTTGTTTGATTTGCATTAGGAATCATTACTCCACCCACATACCACGTTGGATTTGTCCCCGTTGGAATACTTAAAACATTACCAATAAACTCAATTTTAGGGGCTAATGGAAGAAAAATATTAGCCACCACAGGCGATGATGTTGCACCACAAAGTCCATTTTCACTAACAATTACTGCATAACTTCCCGCTAAACTTGCTTTGTAAATAGAGGAAATTGCTCCCGAAATTGCTACTCCATCTTTCAGCCATTGATAAGTATAATTTGTACCAGTATTTGCCGTCAAATCTTTTGTTAAATTTTGACAAATACTTACTTTTTCAGAAGGAGAAATAATTGCTTTTGGAGTGGATTGTGTAATAATCGGGACTTCAACTCTGGCACTTGGGCAACCCAAAGATTTCACTTTCATGTCATAGGTGTAATAATATCCCGTTTTGATAATATTCCCACTAAATAATGCTCCCGTGATACTGATAACATTAGGAATCGTGAAAGGGTGTCCTTTAATTTCTTGTCCTGTTGCGGTTGTCCCTAAGTTGAGATTACTCCGATAAATACTGGCTCCGTCCGTACATTCTTGGGTTAATTTATACGTCCCAGCAACTGGAATTGCTAAATTGAGGGCTAAAACGATTCCTTGGTCGGTTGGGTCATCAATCAATTGATTATTGGCATTTACGGTTTGATTTTCCATTGTTCTTGTGGCTTCAACTTTAAGCGTTACCGAAGAAATTGGTGTTAAATCTGATACTCGACTAATAGAAAAAGTAATTGTTCCCGATGTCCCGATGTAAACTCTGGCACTCTCAATCACTAATGGCGTTTGAGTAACAATGATAGGTTCAGGACCGAAATTAGCAAAGTAAGTTCCTCCACCTAAATCACTTTTTTGTTTAATACCAACCGAACCTGAGAAATCATTAACACCCGCATACAATTTTGTGATATTGGCAGGTTTTGTGAATGAACCCGTATTTCCTGTAAACACTAAATTCCCTCCTGTTGGGGCATCATACCACAAAACAGCATTCATTTCGCTGGCTTTTACGTTCAAATTGGTTGCTCCTTCACAAGTGGCTAACACTGCTGTTGTGGGCGTTGGCGTGGTGGTAACTTGTCTGGTAAACGTTTTAAAATTATTCGTTAAATCTTGATCATTAGCAGAATTAATGCTTACTTCAAAGGTATAAGTTGTGCCAGAAACAGCATTAAATGTTCCGTTAAGTGTTAATTTATCTTCAATAAATGGAGCTAATTTTCCCGCATAAGTGCCTGATAATGTGGTAATTATACCTGTTTTATCCAAAACTTTAACCGTAACTGGAATATTTTGCTGAACAGAATTTCCTATATTTTTCAAAGAAACCGTAACGTTTCTTGCCGATGTTGAACAGAAAGTAATTGCATCGGGACTAACTAAATCTGAAACACTCAAATCTACCTCTGGACGAACAAATTGAATGGCGTAATCTTTGGTAACTCCTTTGTCATAAGTACCACAACTTTTAAGATTAGTTGCTGTTACATTCTCAGCGGTAACTATTCTCATCAATGTTCCATTTCCTGCTAATAGACCCGACGGAGCTTTAAAAGTTGTTGAAAACATCGTGCCTGTGAATGCTTCGGAAGTGGCAATTTTTTCGGTGGCTTCATCAAAAACTCCATCTAAATTCCAGTCAATGTAAACATTTGTTGTCTTTGAATTTGTCCCTTTTAACACCAAATCCAAAACTACTTGCTGACCTGACGATACTTTTAACCCTGTTGTTAGACCTGCCACTTTCACAGATTCAATGTTATCTTGAACGGTTGTGGGCGTTGAAGCACAATAGTCTTTTCCACCTATTCCGCTGATAATCAAAGCATAATCCTGTGAAGTATTATTTAAAGTTCCTTTGTGTTTAACCGTGAAAGTGTAAGTTCTGCCAGGTACAGCATCTGGAATTAAGATTTGTTCAACGTTATCTCTGATATTATCGCCACGGGTTGCCACTTCGGCGGGTTTATCGGGATTCAAAATAAAAGGTAAATAATTAGTCGTTCCATCCGAAATTCTGATGTCCAAATCGTTCACCAATTTTGGCGTTCGATTATTCAAATTTGCGGATGAAACGCCAAAAACCGTTGCTTCTGGGTCTGTCCAACAAATTGTTGCCGTCAAAGCACCCTTCCCAGAAGCCGTTAATTTTTGAGAAAATTCAGTTCCATTGGCTAAATTCCTTTCCGTTAAGGCATAAGATTTATCAGCGTTCAGAACAATTTTTGCGGCTTTTTCCATGTTCAAAAGTCCCCAACCAAATTTGTAATCAGGTCCTGCATTCCCAACATCATCCGCTGTGTGCAACGCCAAACCTTTTAATGTTGAGGACTTCATTAATTGCCCTGCGTTCAAATTGGCATACAATTCTTGCAATAATAAAAGACTGCCCGAAGTTTGAGGAGCAGCCATTGAAGTACCACTCAGAACGGAATATCCCGTAGTGGAAGAATTTGAAGTTGAGAATAGATTAACACCAACTGCCACAAGGTCAGGCTTAATACGTCCGTCGTCGGTTGGTCCCCAGCTACTAAAACTCGAAATTTTAATGTCGGATGGTTGTGAAGGAGCAACTCCGCCCGTGCCAAAAATAGCTCCAACGGTAAGAATATTTTTGGCAGTTGAGGTCGTAGAAAGACCATCATAACTATCATTTTTACTACGAGCTATATTACTCGAATCTCTGGTTGAAGTACCTAAAAAGTAGTAAGTTCCAGCGGGTGGTCCTGTTTCGTCTCGATTATTTCCTGCTGATTTTACGATTAAATAAGAAGGTGCAGCAGTCGCTATTTTGTCCCAAGCCTGAGCATTAGAATCATAGAAACCGAATTTATAATCCTCAAATTCACTAATATTTGTGTTGCCATACCAAGCCCATCGATTGGTTGTACTATTGAAAACCCATCCCGCCTGAAAACCATAAGAATGGTTGGAAACAGCTAAATTGCTTGCACCAGCAGTCATTTCTGTAACATCTCCATTAAAATCCCAAGCCTTCAGATTTGCTCCGAAAGCCATTCCTCTGGCTTGTGCAGAAACACCCGCCGCCGTCATGGTGCCTGCCACGTGAGTTGCATGAACATTTGCTGTACTCGCATTATCCTGTTGCGTAACCCGTGTACCAAACTCTTGATGCGTTGTCAAAACGGCTCCACCATCCCAAATTCCTAATCTATTTTTGACGGCATCGCTACTTCCAGAGAGTGATAAACCCAACGAACCACCCGAGTATAGTTGATTAGTCCGAGTGGTGGCGGCAGCATTAGCGTTGCTTTCCGTGGCGATGTATAAAGGATGTCCCGTTTCGTCAATTCCATTTAATCGAAAGATTCTATCATTACCTAAATCTCCTTCAATTTTCCAACCTTTTTGATTAGCAACTTTGACAGCTTTTTGATAATTTGTGTTGTATTGCAGATTTATTTCTTGTGAAATACGAGCAAGTTTCCGTTTTTGTGTATCGTTATAGAGGTCTTTCTGAGCGAAAGAAAAAGTAGCCGAAAATAAAAAAATGGCAATGATGAACTGTAATCTCATAATATATAATAGTTTGTTAAGAAATTGGGAATATAAAGGTAACGAAAAATTCAAATGGAAGTTTTACGGATAATAAACTTATGGCTGATTATTGAGAGGACAGTATTTTAACTAACCATACGTTAAATGTAGAGATTATGTTGCGTTAGAAAATATAAAAATGAAACGCCCTTTGATAAGATTTTGGCAAAAGCGAAATATAAGAAAAAGACAACAGTTTAGAAATATTAACACGCTTGAAAAAATGATTGAAGGGTAATTCATCGTTCATTCCATTATTTACGTGTAAAATTTTTGTTTCTAAATTTTAAATACTAAGTTTGCAACATCAAAACGAAAAAATGACAACAAATTTTAAAAATACAGCATGGTGGTGGCAATTGACAAACGTCGGTTGAACAGTCCCATTGTGTATTTTCGATAAAGATATATCTTTTCACGAAAAGGCTTACTGTTCAAAACAGTAAGCCTTTTTTATTTATAAACCATGAAATTTAAAGTAATAACAACCTCAAAAAAACGATTGGCAGATACTGTTACGCCCGTTGGGATATTTCTCAAACTCAGGAATCAGTTTAAGAATACTGTCATGCTGGAAAGTGCTGATTATCACGGTAAAGAACATGGATACTCGCACATCGCCTGTGACCCTGTTGCGAGTATCGTGATTGATAAAGACATCGTAACCCAAATTTTTCCAGACGGTACAACCGAAATTTTCCCTCTGAAAAAACGCAAAGATGCTGTGCAAGCCTTAATAGATTTTGCCAATCGTTTTGAGTGGAATCGCCAAATAGATGATGCCCCGATGGCAAATGGAATGTTCGGACATATCAGTTATGATGCCGTTGAATATTTTGAGGACATTGAAATTCAGGATAAAAATGAGAATACTAAAATCCCTTCGATAATTTATTATGTTTATCGCTACGTGATTGCTATTAACCATTTTAAGGATGAAATGGCAATTTATGAGCATCAATACGGAGAAGAAAAATTAGAGACAAAACCATTTGAAAAAATTGATTTTCTGATGGATATGCCACACTATTCAACCAAACCTTTTAAACTTACCAGCGAAGAAATTACCAATTATACTGACGATGAAATGCGAGCCATTATCAACGAATGTATCAAGCATTGTTTGCGAGGTGATGTTTTTCAAATAGTGCCTTCCCGTCGTTTCAGTAGAACTTTTGAAGGAGATGATTTTCAAATTTATCGAGCTTTGCGTTCCGTAAATCCATCGCCGTATATGTTTTATTTTGATTATGAAAACTATCATATCTTCGGGGCATCGCCCGAAAAACAGATTGCAATAAAAGGCAATATGGCTGAAATTCACCCAATTGCTGGAACAATGAGACGGTCAGGAGAGGATGAAAAAGATGCAGAATTAGCCCGTGAATTATTAGCTGACCCCAAAGAATCCGCCGAGCACGTGATGTTGGTAGACTTGGCGAGAAACGATTTGTCCAGAAGTTCGGATGTGGTAAAAGTAGAGACTTTCAAGGAAGTACAATTTTATTCGCACGTAATTCATTTGGTTTCAAAAGTAACAGGACAAATGACGGCTGGTACAAATCCACTGCAATTAGTGGCGGATACTTTTCCAGCAGGTACGCTTTCGGGTTCGCCCAAGCACAATGCGATGAGTATTATTAACCGCTTGGAAAACGTCAATCGGCATATTTATGGAGGGGCGATTGGTTATATGGATTTCAACGGAAATTTCAATCACGCCATTGCTATTCGTACTTTTATGAGTAAAAATAATACCCTTTTCTATCAAGCAGGCATGGGTGTCGTGGCAAAATCGGTTGTAGAAACAGAAATGGCGGAGATAAAATTGAAATTGGGAGCGTTGCGGAAGGCTTTGGAAGTGGCGGTGGAGATATAATCGAAAAACATCCATCTACACTATTTAAAAGGGGGGGACACCCTAATTTAACTAAAATTTTAAAAGGATAAAATAAATTTTTTGTTTTTAAAATTATATTCTAAATATGCAAAATAATACCTCTAATAAACCACAACAGTAACTTCTACTCCCTCCAAATATAAATTGGATGTGAGCAAAATCCCCCTTTGAAGGGGGCAGGGGGATGTAAAAGCGTGATAACCATAAAATTATGAAAAATGAAATTATACCTTACAATCCTAAACTAAAAGAACTTGCAAGAAAATTACGAAAAAAATCAACACTTTCAGAGGTGCTATTTTGGCAAAAAGTAAAAGGTAAATCGTTCAAATATGAGTTTCATCGACAAGTTCCAATAGATATTTTATTGTTGATTTTTATTGTCATGAGTTAATGTTAGCTATTGAAATTGATGGGAGTAGTCACGATGAGAAACAAGATTATGACCAAAATAGACAATTTATTTTAGAAAATTTAGGTGTTAAATTTCTTCGATTTGAAGATATTGATATTAAAAAGAAAATGTTTTGGGTATTAGAAGAATTACAAATTTGGATTGAGCATTATGAGAGTGGACAGAGTAATAATGACACCGAGAACATCCCCCTACCCCCTTCAAAGGGGGATTTGCACTAATTCAAGTCAGACTTTAAGGAGAATAATGTAGATTATTTTTACATTACTTTCTGAAATTTATGTCAGAGAAAATAAAAATTTAGGTTAATGAAATTCACAAGTATATATTAACTTCTTTATTAAACACAAATTGAAAGTGGGTAAATTTCCCCTTTAAAGAAGGTAGAGAGATATTTCCTTCGTAAAAACAAAAAAAATGAAAATAGTAGTCTTAGATAATTACGATTCATTTGTCTATAATTTGGTGTATATCCTCAAAGAATTAGGCAATGATGTAGACGTTTTTCGTAACGATAAAATAGCGTTGGAAGAAGTCAAAAAATACGACAAAATCTTACTTTCTCCTGGACCAGGAATTCCGGAAGAAGCAGGAATTATGTTGGATGTCATCCGTGAATATGCTCCAACAAAATCCATTTTTGGGGTTTGTTTGGGGCATCAAGCCATTGCTGAAGCCTTTGGAGCAAAACTGCACAACATGGGCGATGTGCTACACGGAGTAACAACCAAATGTATCATCACCGAACCAACAGAGACCCTTTTTCAGGGTATTCCGACCATATTTGACGTTTGTCGTTATCACTCATGGACGGTTGTGGCAGAAACAATGCCCGTCGACTTAAAAATTACCGCCATTGATGAAAAAAACTTTGTGATGGCACAGGCACATACTCGTTATGATGTGCGTGGCGTACAATTTCATCCGGAAGCGTATTTGACCCAATTTGGGGTGAAAATGGTGGAGAATTGGGTGAAAATGTAAATTGATTCTCCAGAATTGAAAGAGATAAAAACATGAAAAACTACTTACAAAAAAGAATCTCAGGCGAAATCCTAAGTAAACAAGAAGCCCAAGAAGCCCTTTCTATTATTGCGAAAGGAGAAGCCAATAATAGTCAAATTGCCTCATTTATAACCACTTACATGATAAATTCTATCACGGTAGACGAATTAGAAGGTTTTCGTGATGCCATGTTGGATGTAGCTTTAACCGTCGACCTATCAGAATTTTCACCAATGGATGTATGCGGTACGGGTGGTGATGGAAAAGATACGTTCAATATCTCCACCACTGCTTCTTTTGTGGTAGCGGGTGCGGGACAACACGTGGCAAAACATGGCAATCACGGCGTGTCGTCTTCAGTGGGTTCTTCGACGGTTTTGGAATATTTGGGAGTAAAATTCACCAATGACGAAGGCTATTTGAAAGCCAAAATTGAAGAAGCAGGTATTTGTTTTCTTCATGCTCCTTTGTTCCATCCTGCCATGCGTTTTGTTGGACCCATTAGGAAGGAATTAGGGTTAAAAACCTTTTTTAATATGCTGGGACCAATTTTAAATCCTGCCAAAGTGACAAAACAAGTAACGGGCGTTTATAATCAGGAAATTTTAAGTATCTACGGAGAATTATTTCAAAAAGTAACGGGCAACTTTGGCGTTTTATTCGGTTTAGATGGCTACGATGAAATATCCTTAACCTCTGATTTTGAATTAATTACTAAAAGAGGAAAAGAAACATTCTCACCCGAACATTTAGGTTTCACAAAATGTAAACAAGAGGATTTGTACGGAGGAAATAATGTGGAAGAATCGGCAAAAATCTTGATTTCGATACTCGAAAACAAAGGCACAAAAGCCCAATCCGAAGTAATTATGGCAAATGCCGCCATTGCCTTATATTGTGCCGATGATGATTTGAGTTTGTCGGATGCGGTTTTGATGGCAAAAGAATCTTTAATAAGTAGAAAAGCTTTAACTTCGTTTAAAAAATTTATTGAGCCATGACATTCGAGGAATTAGATTTAAACGGTACTTATACGTATGCCGATTATTTGAAATGGACATTCGATGAACGCCTTGAAATTATCAAAGGTAAAATTTTCCCAATGTCCGCTCCCGCAAGGATTCATCAAAGAATCTCTTGGAACTTTACAGCAGCTATTGTCAAGTATCTGGAAAATAGAGATTGCCAAGCTTATTCAGCCCCTTTTGATGTGCGATTAACGCCTTTGAAAAAGAGCAAAACGGATAAAGTTCATACGGTTGTACAGCCCGACCTTTGTATCATTTGTGATTTGGACAAATTGGATGATAAAGGCTGTGTAGGAGCTCCTGACCTTATTATTGAAATTCTTTCGCCTGGTAATTCACGCAAGGAAATGAGAGAAAAATATGAGGTTTATCAGGAAAATGGTGTAAAAGAATATTGGCTGGTTGAGCCGCAAGACAAATGCGTTTTTGTGTATGTTTTGAATGAGGTAGGCAAATATATTGGTTTACAACCCGTAACGGATGAAGATATTTTAATATCAACTACTTTCCCAGAATTACAAATAGATTTAGCACAAGTATTTAAAGATTAACAATGACCATTTTAGATAAAATAATCAGTAGAAAAATAGAAGAAGTTGCAGAGCGAAAATTGCAAGTTTCCATCAAGGAATTAGAGATGAAAGGCTATTTTGCTAAGACTACTAATTCATTAAAGACCAGTTTATTAAACCCCGCTTCGAGTGGAATAATTTCAGAGTTTAAGCGTAAATCTCCTTCGAAGGGAATCATTAATGCCAACGTTACGCCCGAAGATGTTACCCGTGGATACGTACAAGCTGGGGCAGCGTGTTTGTCAGTTTTGACGGACATTGATTTCTTTGGAGGTTCAGACGGTGACTTTTTAAGAGCCAGAAAAGCTAATCCAAGTATTCCGATGATTCGGAAAGATTTTATGATTGATGAGTACCAAATTATAGAATCAAAATCTTTGGGAGCGGATGTTATTCTCTTGATTGCTGCTAATCTTACACCCTTGAAAATCAGAGAATTAGGTAAACTAACAAAGGAATTAGGCATGGAAACACTCTTAGAAATTCATAATGAAGAGGAACTGAATAATAGCTTTTGTGAGTATATAGACGTGGTTGGCGTGAACAACCGAGATCTCAAAAATTTCTCAGAGCAAAACGTTAATGCGTCTCTTGAATTAGTCGATAAAATTCCAGCTAATTTTATTAAAATTTCAGAGAGTTGTATTTCAACTGTTGATACCATAAATATCTTAAAATCAGTTGGTTACAAAGGTTTTTTAATGGGAGAAACTTTTATGAAAACGGATAATCCAGCGAAGACTTTGGCTGATTTGATTGCCCAATTGTGATGCATATACAACGTAAATTTGTGCTGATTTTTTAGTAAATTTGTGTAAAGCAAGAACAAAATGGCGTACTCAGATTTTACATTATCTAAACTCCAGAGAAAATTTGGAATCGAATATCATCGTGATAATTTATTTCATCTTCCTATGAACAAAATCATGCCATCTGAACGTTTAAAGATGGATGTTGATGAAGGTCTTTTGATGCCTGTATTTTCAGAAAAAGCCAAATCCGAGCTGTTAATTACCCCAATTTTTAGAGAAATCAGAAGAACAAATCATAATAAATTTACCTTTTTTTCTGGATTTTCCTTTGATGTAGATACTCAAAAAGAACTAAATGGCATTTGTGATTTTTTGTTAACCCGCAAGCCCGATGCTATTGAAATAAATGACCCCGTTTTTTGTTTGGTTGAGGCAAAAAATAGAACCATTGAAGAAGGTTTTGGACAATGTGCCGCAGAAATGTATGCCGCCTTTTTATTTAATAAAGAATTTGGAACAGCTTCACCCATAGTTTACGGATGTGTAACTAACGCCTTTGAATGGGTATTTTTAAAATTAGAAGATGAATTAGTCACTATTGACAATCATCGTTATTCAATAAATGATTTACCAGAATTGTTGGGTGCTTTACAAAATATTATTGATGTCTATTTTGATTAATTAAAGAATTATTTCCCTGTAAAGCCCACTAAAATATATGAGATTAAAAATTTGCGGAATGCGTGAGGCGGAGAATATCCGTCAATTATTAGCCCTTCAACCTGACTACATAGGCTTCATTTTTTACGAAAAATCAAGTCGATTTGTTGGGGAAGAATTAGAGGAAGAATTATTAAAATCCTTCCCATTTACAACTCGAAAAGTGGGAGTTTTTGTGAATTCCACGGCAGCTTATATCTTGGAAATGTACAAGAAATACGAATTGGATTATGTGCAATTACACGGTGAAGAATTACCCGATTTTTGTAAACACCTTAAACACAAAGGCGTAAATATTATCAAGGCTTTTTCGGTGGATGAAGATTTCAATTTTGGAAAACTTCAAAATTATAAACCTTATTGCGATTTCTTTTTGTTTGATACCAAAGGAGAGAAAAGAGGTGGTAACGGAACAACATTTGATTGGTCAATTTTGAATAAATACGACAATGAAAAACCATTCTTTTTAGCGGGTGGAATTGACTTAGAAAATGTTCATAACGCACTCGAAATCAAAGGCTTAAAGATTCATTCATTGGATGTAAATAGTAAATTTGAAATTAGTCCAGCCTTGAAAGATATTAATAAAATAGAGGAATTAATGAGTATTATTAAGCCTGAAATGGCAGAATTGTAAATAAAGGTAAAAATGACTACGACAACAGAATCAGTATATAACGTAAACGAAAAAGGATATTACGGTCAGTTTGGTGGAGCTTTCATTCCAGAAATGCTTTATCCTAATGTGGAAGAATTACGAGTTTCTTACCTCAGTATAATCGCTGAACCCGCTTTTCAAGAGGAATTTCAAGCTCTTCTGAAAGATTATGTCGGTCGTCCGACTCCTTTATTTTTAGCAAAGCGTTTATCGGAAAAGTACAACACAACGATTTACTTAAAACGAGAAGATTTATGCCATACAGGAGCCCACAAAATTAACAATACGATTGGGCAAATTTTGGTGGCAAAACGTCTCGGAAAAAAGAAAATTGTAGCTGAAACTGGTGCAGGACAACATGGTGTGGCAACGGCAACAGTTTGTGCTTTAATGGGTTTAGAATGCATCGTTTACATGGGTGAAATTGATATTGAAAGACAAGCACCCAACGTTGCCCGTATGAAAATGTTGGGAGCAGAAGTTCGTCCTGCGATGAGTGGCTCAAAAACATTGAAAGATGCGACTAATGAAGCCATGCGTCACTGGATAAATAATCCCGTGGATACGCACTATATTATCGGTTCGGTGGTAGGTCCTCATCCATATCCTGATATGGTAGCGAAGTTTCAATCGGTTATTTCGGAAGAAATTAAATGGCAATTATTAGAAAAGACGGGTAAAGAAACGCCCGATTTTGTTATTGCTTGCGTGGGCGGTGGTTCAAATGCGGCGGGTGCTTTCTATCATTTTTTGGATGATTTGGACACTCGTTTGATTGCAGTTGAAGCAGGTGGACACGGGATTACAACTGGAATGTCTGCGGCAACAACTTTCTTAGGAAAAATGGGCGTACTGCACGGAAGTAAAAGTTTATTAATGCAAACACTTGATGGTCAAGTAGTTGAGCCTCATTCAATTTCAGCAGGTTTAGATTATCCTGGAATTGGACCAATGCACGCCAATTTATGGGAAACAAAACGAGCAGAGTTTTATGCCATTACTGACGAAGAATCTTTGGAATCAGCGTTGGAACTTTCACAATTGGAAGGTATCATTCCTGCCCTTGAAACGGCTCACGCCATTGCGGTTTTGAAATATTTGAATGCAAAACCAAACGAGACGATTGTGATTAATCTTTCAGGACGGGGCGATAAAGACTTGAATACTTATATGAAGCATATTTTGTAGAAATTAATATAAGATATTCAAATGCTTTGGTGAAAAATTAAACCTTTTTCACCAAAGCATTTGAAGCAATTACATAACGTTTACCACTTTGACGGTCTGTACACAAAAAACGAGTTCTACGCAATTCTCCTCTCATAAAAACACGTCCATTCAATTCAAAATTCTCTCCTGCTCTTATGCTTGTAAGTACGATAGAATCCAAGTCAGTATTTGTGTCAAACTGCCTTAAAGTATTCATTAACGGCTTTGCTCCTTGCGTAGTCGCAGCTGGATTTTTAAGATACTCCGTTAATGAAATAATCAATTCTATTGGTAAAATCTCAGGTTTTAATAAAGGTTGAAACGTCTCTCTGAAATGACGTTTCCATTCTTTTCCATGAGGTTCTGGCTTATTTCCATATTGCTTAAATGTCTGTAAATGAGCGACTTCGTGTATATATGTTACCAAAAAAGCGTAGGGATTTAGATTGGCATTTACCGTGATTTGATGTCCTCTATCACGTCTGTAACAGTAATCTCCTAATTTAGATTGGCGTGGACGAGTCACCTTAAATTTGAATTGATATTCCTTCCACAAATTAAAACAGTAATCTATGGTATTTTCTGGAAAATATTTTTGAAAAAAAGTTAAGTCTTCGTTCATTTCTGGTTTTAATGGCTTAGGACAAAGGTAATGCAAATGGCTGATTTACAGAATAAGCGTTACAGTCTAAAAGAAGTTTTGTGTAATTACTAAATTGCAACTATCATAATTCAGTCTTTTGGTAAAATTAATGCTACAAAGCGTTTTACACGAGAGTTTTCACAAAGGTTTTGTAAATTAGCACTTCTTTGGTAACATCAAAACAAATATGTACTAAACCGCATCTTAAATTGTATGAAAAAAATTCTTGATTATGTCCTCAGTACACTCTATTTGGTGTACTTCTTTCTAATATTAATCATTTTCCACCCATTACAAATCATCTTTTTTGAACTTTTTGGACAACGAATGCATCAAAAATTAATCCATATTATGAATTTTTTTCTGCTTTATGGAACAATAATTTTAGGGACAAGTATAAAATTTGTTGTAAATACCAATTTACCCACTAATCGACCTATTATTTTTGTGGCAAACCATCAAAGTCTTTTTGATATTATTGGTATGATTTGGTTTCTCAGAAAAAACTTTCCAATCTTCGTTTCCAAGCGAGAATTATCAAAAGGAATTCCCTCGATTTCTTATAATTTACAAAAAAGTGGAGCCGCATTAATTGACCGTGAAGACGGAAAACAAGCGGTAGTTGAAATTGCAAGATTGGGTAAAATGATAGATAAAACTAACTTTTCAGCCTGCATTTTTCCAGAAGGAACTCGTTCACGCACGGGTACAATGAAGCCTTTTGCGGTTGGAGGAATTGCGATTTTAATGAAAAAATCTCCTAATGCTCTAATTATTCCAGTAGCAATTGAAAATGTCAATAAATTTAATCCAAAAGGATATTTTCCCTTAGTAAGTTTTCAAAATTTAGTTTGGACCGTTTTATCACCTGTTGAAAGAGGTGATAAAACGCCTGAAGAAGTTGTGGAAGAAGTCAGAAAAGCAATTGCTAATGTTGTTGAAGTAAATTCAGTATAAATGGTAGGACAAAATCTTTTGATTGTACCCAATGAACTTTAAATAATTAAGACAATTTAAGAAACTTTTTGATTTCGTGTAAGTAATTGATATTCAGATTTTTGAGACACTAATCACCAATCACAATTTATTAATTACAACTTAACTAATTTATTATGAAAAATCTTCTTCTTTTTTTTTGTTTATTAACCAATTCTCTCGGAATATTTGCCCAAAAGAATACCAATCAAAAAGCCCTTTCAGCAACGCAATCTTTTTTGAAAACGTTAGATAATGAAAAACGCTCAATAGCCTTTTTTCCTTATGATACTGACGAACGTAGAAGTTGGTTTTTTGTGCCAATTGAAAGAAAAGGACTGCCTTTGATGGACATGAATGAGGAGCAAAAAAATGCGGCAATTAATCTCATAAATGCCACTTTGAGCGAATCAGCTAAGAAAACTACGCTTGCCATTATGCAATTAGAAATTATTTTGAAGCAAATTGAAAAACTTGCTCCCGAAAATAATCGACGACATCCTGGCAAATTTTACTTCTCGGTTTTTGGAACTCCTGACCCTCAAAAATTGTGGGGTTGGCGAATTGAAGGACATCATGTTTCCCTAAATTTCTCTTCTGAAAATGGAAAAATTATTTCGGGAACGCCTTTATTTTTGGGGAGTAATCCTGCTATCGTTCCAGAAGGTTATCCAGAAGCAGGTAAGCAATTAATCAAACAAGAGGAGACTTTGGGGATAGATTTATTACGCTCATTTTCAGAAGAACAACTCAAAAAAGTCATCGTTTCGGATAAATCTCCCACAGAAATTTTTTCGAGTAATACCGCCCATTTTCTTAAATCGGATTCCTTGAAAATGGGAATCTCTTTTACGGAAATGAATAAGATCCAACAACAAAAATTGATAAAATTAATAAGTTTATATGTTGAAAGATACCCTTTTGGTTTCGCCAATGAATTTATGGAAAAAATCGAAAAGGCGGGATTAAATAAATTAACTTTTGTGTGGATGGGAGCAAAAAAAGCCAAAATAGGCAATGGAGGGCATTATTATAGAATTCAAAACCCAGTTTTATTCCTCGAATACGACAATACGCAAAATAATGCCAATCACGTTCATACCGTTATCAGAGATTTAACCAACGATTTTGGTGAAGATATGCTTCGTAAGCATTATGTAGAGGAACATAAGAAGTAAACAGTTATCAATAAGAAAAGTGCCGATTTGGAACTAATATTTCCGAATCGGCACTTTTGATAACTGTTATTTTAGGGGTTTATACTTCACAAAGCCAAACAGGTAAATATATATTATTCTTGATATTCTGAAATTAAATGGAACGGTGATTAACGATATAATCGTTACTGGAATAATATAATAAAGTATTGGTGGGTCATTAAAAATATAAAAAGTACCCACGCCCAAGACCACTAATAATCCAACAGTATTGGCATAGCTAATAAACATTGCACCGAACCAAAACCCTGGTTCAACCTCAAATCTTAATCCACAAGTAGGGCATTTTTCATACATTTCTGAAAATTTATCCACCCGCCAAAAAGGATATTTAAACATTTTTCCTTCACGACATTGCGGACACCTTGCCTCACACATTGCTGCCAATTTTGAACGGTGTACATCTAATCTTATAGTTTTATTATCTTCCATAGTTCTCTGATTTATTTGATAACGAAAATCAAACTAAGAACATTTCAGATTGATTATAAATCTTACAAACCTCTAACCCCTAATTAACGATTAATAATTATCCGTTTTGTAATGGTATAAAAATTATCCGTTCTGATTCTCAACATATATTCGCCTACGGGTAAATCCATCAAATCAAGTTTCTTAACCTCATCAAAAAGGTTGACCGTTCCTCTTTTTAAGAATTGACCTGACATGGAATAAATTTCAATCGTTGTATTTTTCCAATCTACTTTTGAATCTATGTTTACAATTCCATTACTTGGATTCGGGTAAATAGACATTCCGTTATCATCATAAAATAGAAAAGAGAATTCATCCGAAACCTCCGAAGTGCAAACCTTATCACCATAAGATTGTGTTTTGTAAATATTCTTTGCCGTTACTCTAAATCGTCCTTCTTCATTAAAACGGATGGTATTTCCAACAAAATTGGCTCTGTCCGCCCCATTATATTGCCAAACATAATTGGTTGCTTTCGGATTTTCAATACCAATTGTATATGGACTTATTCTTACGATGTTTGTAACCTTTGCAGGAACAGGTTTCACTGCAACGATTATTCTATTAGAAAATCCTGATTTACAACCATTTGCATCCGTTTGGAACGCTTGAAATGAACCTGACTTATTGACATTCAAATTCTGAAAATTAAACCTTGAAACAACACCTTCTTGCGTAGATATAAAAGTTGGAAAGCCTCCATTTATTAAATTAGACTGTAAAATGGTACTTTCTACTTGACAAAAAACGGTGTCACGAGAACTTGAAATGCTTGGAGCTGGCGGAAGAGCATTTACTCTTATTCTTGTGGCGGCGGATGATAACGAGATACACCCATTATTATCAACCGTCTTTACAGAATAATCACCCGCATTTCTAACCGTAATATTTCTGGCGGTCGAACCGTTGCTCCAACGATAACTCTGCACTCCTTGATTGGAAGAAGTCAGTACAACGTTGGTATCCGCACAAAAAGTAGTTGCTCCGTTTGGCACAATACTTGGCGTAGTTGGCAAAGAATTTATGGTAATTTTTAGGGGGTCAGAATTCACCGAAGTACATCCTTTGTCACTCACTGCCTTCACCGTAAAATCGCCCGCAGTATTAATTTTTATATTACGATTTGTCGAACCATTACTCCAGAGAAAAGTCGTTGCTCCAGAGGCAGATGATTGCAAAGTAACACTCGAATCAGCACAGAATGTTGTTGAACTGTTGGCAGTTATAGTGGGTTTGGGAGGAACTGGCTTAGAAACTATTGCCAATGGCGTTGAAAAATCCGTCTGACAACCGAAATCACTAATGGTTTTTACGGAGTACGTTCCAGAAGTTGTAACTGTTAATTCCTGCGATTTACTACCATTACTCCACTCATAAATTACCGCTGAATTAGCTTTTAAAACTGCTTTATTTCCCTCACAAAAATCCGTTGCACCCGTCGCAGTGATGGTTGAAACTGGCAAATTACTTCCTTTAAAAGCAATGGCTGGGACTTGGGTAACGTTGCCTTGAGCATCACGGTAACGGGCATAATATGGTTTTCCATCACTTGTTTTTAAAACTACTTTCTGTTGCGTAGCAAATATGCCATTATTAAAAACAAGCGAATTATCCGACCATTCATAATTATTATAACCCGAAGGAAGTGTTACTTCAACCTGATTTTCAAGGCAACTAAAAGTTAAGGCAGAAACTTCTACTGGAATAAAAGCGGAAGAGTTTAGGAAAAAAGCATCTGTTAATGAATTATTCCAAGCAATTGCTAATTGAGGTAATTCCGTACTGATATGGACATTTCCCTGCCTTCCTATGGGTTGAATAACATCGGTAATTGGACCTTGAAAAACAGCATTATTCGCATTCTGCTGAATTAAAGTCTGTTGGGCTCTAACGATTTTTGGATCAACGGCTCCGTTGTTATAAGAAGTTAGAGAAATGACCCAATTAATATTTCTGCTCGATTCACTTCGGGTTTTGTTTATAACCGTCTGAATGTTTGAAATATACGTTTGCTCATCTGCTGCTCTGTTAAAAGCAAATGTATTATTTATGTTATCAGCTTCACCCTGGCACCATAATACGGCTCTTACGCCCAATCGAGGCACAAAAAACTTCAAAACATCCGACATATTTTGATAAGGAAGTTTACCACCATAAACTCCCCCAAGATAAGGATTTGGCGTAAAATTACCATTGGCTGTTTGAGCCCAAGCAGTGCTTGTTGTTCCGTTAAGAGCAACATTGAAAAACATGATTGGAACATTTAAACGATTCACTAACAATTCCCCAAGTCTGCCCCAACACCAAGCATTTTTACCACGAGGGGCTATTTTTGAATCAGTTAGTAACTGCGAAAAAGGAGATAACGAAATATAATCAGTTCCTCCACTATCCAGATTATTTAAAGTAGAAAGGCAATTAACCCTATCATTATCAACAGGAACACCTGAAACTTCATTTACTCCTTCTGCATTAGATTGCCCCGCAATAATAAAAACCTCCCCAACGCCAACTCTATCAACCGTTGCAACATCACCCAAAATTGCTCCATTCAAACTCCCACGGACTTCTAATCTATACCAACCTTGTTTGATTGTCATGGTGAAACTAAAATTACCATTCAATGGTAAATTCTTAATCGTTTTCCAGTCTTGATAGTCCGTATCTGTGCCTTGCCCTGCCTGTACGGGAACGAGGCGGGCTTCAATTTTATCTACTTGTTTGTCGTAAGAACCTGCCACCGTAACGGCAGAAAACCCCATACCATTGCGTTGATATACCGCTCGATTTTGGGGTGAAGTGAGTTTGATTTGACTGAAAATGAGGCTATTACAACAAATTAAAATACAAATAATTACTATCTTTTTAAACGCTATCATGCAAATTGCTTTTACTTTTTATGAGTTGTATGATGGATGGAGCGTGGTTAGTTAAGGATATTTACATAATTAAGATTTGCCAATTGCGAAACGTTACACTGTTAAAAATTGGCAAATCTTACTAAATCGGACTATTGTATCGAAAATGCTAATTACTTATAAATACTAATCATTTTTGAAATTTCACCGTTCTTACCTGCTCTAAGAATATATTTTCCAATACTCAGTATGCTCAAATCTAATATTCTTGGTACTAAAAAGTTTTCATAAGATTGTTTATAAACCAATCTTCCGTCCATAGTATAGATTTCAATAGTTTCAGGTTCTTTTATTGAATAAAGACGATCTAATAAAAAATGCCCGTCTGACGGATTTGGATAAATTATAAATCCTTTATTATCAGATGTTTGAAAAGAATAAGAATACGGGATACTTTCTAATGATGTGCAAACTAAATTATTATTAGAAGAACGAATTTTGTAATTGATACTTCCAATTACTGTATAACTACCTTCTCCACTTTTTCTTGTATTAATTGAAGAAGTATCTTCGGAAGCAATAATTTTACCATCAATTTTCCAACTATATTTATTTATTCCAACATTAGGAATTGCTGATAAGACATAAATTTGTTTTGGTTCAATCGTCAAAATTTTCGGATTGTCCTTTTTGACAACTTGAATAGCGTTTGACGAACTTGAAACACAACCATTAACACCTTTCACATATCCTCTTACTAATTCTGTGCCAGCATATATTCTTAAATTGCTGGTTCTATTGACCGAATCTTTGTTACTGTTCCATCCAAATAGTTTTTCGTCACTAACAATTTGCAATGATATTCTTCCTCCTTCACAAAAAACGGTATCTGATAGTGCTTTAATTTGAGGTGCTACTGGTAATGGCTTTATTGTCACAGCAATATTCTCCGTTGAAGCAAGCGACAAACAGCCATTGCTTCCAACTGTTTGTACGAAATATGTCCCTGCTTTTTTGACTTTAATCTCTTTTGTATTTTCAGAATTGCTCCACTTATAACTGGTTGCACCTACACTCGAAGAAGTTAAGCCAATCTCCTCTCCATCACAAAGTTCTGTTCCTCGAGAAGTGGCAATCGTTGGTTTTTCGGGTCTTGGTTTTGCTACTAATTTTACTTCGGTTGAATAAGGCGAAGCACAAGCATTTTTATCAATTACTCGTAATTTATAAGTTGCCTCACGAGTTGCAAAAATATCTTTTGTTCTGGGTAAATTAGAAATCGCAGGTGAACTCGTCCACTCATAAATTGGATTATCTGCTTCGGTTGAACTTTGGAGTAAAACACTCGTACCCAGACAGAAATTAACATCCGTTGTTGCTATCAAGAATGGAGCTCTTGCAGGAGCATTTGCCCTAACGGTGAATCTTGGAATTTGAACAATATTACCATTATCACGAGTCACACGGGCAATATATCCACCCGTTGGCACATTCACACTCTTGGTTTTACCCACAATTGCACCATTATCCGTGCTTACCCATTCATAACCCGCATATCCATCAGGTAAACTTAATTTTAATTGACTTGAAGAAATACACTCTAAGGATATACTTGGAATTGAATCGGCTAAAATAGGCTCAACTGTTTCAAAAAAGTTTTTATTGTCTTCCGTTAATGCTTTTACCCACGCATTAGCTACATCATCTAAACCTCTGCCCGTAAAATGAACGCATTGGTCTCTTTCTCTTAAAATGGATGTTTGAATATTGTCTGTAAAAGGTCCTGGATAAACAGGAGCAAGCGTTTTATCCGAAATAGCCTTGTTCTGTGCCGACACAATAATTGGAGAAGGTGCTGGTGGAGGAGGTAATGGGCTACTTATTACTTTACAGTCCAAATCACCAGAATAAGAAGTTCTTGCCACTACCCAAGCTAACTTATTATTTCCTAAATCTTGTCTTGTTTTTTTGATAAGACGTTGTAAATTATCTAAGTAACTGGCTTCTGATACAGGTAATGGCTTATTATTACGTAATGCTGAAAGATTAAGAAGGTTTTGCGTTTCACCTTCCATCCATAAAACAGCACGAACACCTAAGTTGATACCGTAATACCTCAAAACTGTGTTCAGATTTGAGTAAGGCGTTCCTTTATCGTAATATCTAATGGGATCTTTTGGGTTATCTGATTGAAAATCGCTTGGAACACCAACATTTGGATTCTCCGCACTTTCACGCCAAACTCTCACCGATGCACCCGCCCAACCCGTATTGAAAAACATAATTGGCACATTTAGTTTTGCGGATAAAGCATCACCTACTTTCCCCCAATAATAAGGACCAAGACCAGTTGGACCAATGGCAGAGTTTTTTTTTAGTTGGGAAAATTCAATTATTGAAAATTGAGACAAATCTGCGTGTAAAAAAGGTAAATTTTCATAATAAGTTCGTGGACTAAGAAAATTAGCACAATTCACTCTATCGTCTGTTGCTGCGGTTTCATTTGTTTCCAGCAAAGCACTTCCCCCAGCATTCGATTGCCCCGCAATCACAAAAACTTCACCCACACCTACACGACTGATTGTTGAAACACTTCCTACAATTTTACCATTTAAAAGACCCCTAACTTCCATCGTGTACCAGCCGCCTTTTACAGTTACACTTCCTTTAAATAATCCTCCCAAAGGGGAAGATTTTATAACTGTCCAATCAATAAGAGTTCCTTGACCCACTTTCACAGGCGTAAATTTTACTTGAATAGTGTCCATCGGTTGTGAATAACTTCCCGTTATTGTTACAAGGGCTTGGCTATTCAAATCCCGCTGAAAAATTTGACGTATCACAGGCGATGAAATTGTTATTTGGCTAAACAATAAATTTGATGTGCCTAACGATAGAATTAATAATAAAATTTTCTTTAACATATCCACAAGATTTTGAGGTGGGTTTAAGTATTTACGTACTAAAAGGATAGACGGATTTAAGAGATTAAACGTTGCTTTTATCTTTACAAAAATTAAGCCTAAACTTAGAAAAATCCTACAAAAATACGAAAAGCACCTCAGAAAACTGAGATGCTTTTTGCATTTTTCCTGTAAATCTATCAAACGGTCAAGATTTTAGAATATTGTGTAAATAAGACCTTGATAATCAGCGACATTCCCTGATTTATACCATATTTATGCATTAAGTATTTTAAGCTGGTACGACAATAAATTTCACTTTATGCTTCACTTCTTTGTGTAAATCAAGCGTTGCGGTGTATTCGCCAACAAATTTCACTTCTGAATCTAATGCAATTTTCTTTCTGTCCACCTCGAAGCCTTTTTCTTTCAAAACTTCTGAGATTTGGATAGTAGTTACACGACCGAAAATCTTACCACTCTCACCCACTTTTGCAGGAATATCAAGTGTAATATCACCGATTGATTCAGCCAAAGCTACGGCATCCATTTTTACTTTTTCAGCCTTGTGAGCTACTTGCTTAATGTTTTCAGCAAGAATTTTTTTGTTTGACCCCGTCGCCATTGTAGCGAATCCTTGTGGAATCAAATAGTTGCGACCATATCCAGGTTTTACGGCAACTATATCATTTTTATAACCAAGACCTACGATGTCAGTCTTTAAGATGATTTCCATTTTTTTATGAAATTTTGAGGTTCAAGCAAAAGAATTGGATTTAAAATATGTCGAAATGAACACTACTATTTATTTCTTAATACCCAATACCTAATACCTACAACCTAATACCTATTACCTATTTTAAACCGTCAGCCACGTAAGGCATTAAAGCCAAGTGTCTTGAACGTTTGATGGCAACCGCCACTTTACGTTGGTATTTCAACGAAGTACCCGTAAGGCGACGTGGAAGGATTTTCCCCTGCTCATTCACCAATTTCAATAAGAAATCTGGGTTTTTATAGTCAATATACTTAATGCCAGATTTTTTGAAACGGCAATATTTTTTGCGGATTACGCTTTTGTCAATTGGTTCGTTTACTAATGTCATGATTTCAAAAATTAAAATTGAATTACTTTAATTACTCAGCCTTTGATTCGGCTGCTGCGACTGGTTTCTTTCCTATCAAACCTTTCTGCTTACGCTCGTTATACGAAATAGCGTGCTTGTCGAGAGCAGTTGTTAAGAAACGGATTACTTTTTCGTCACGCTTGTATTCAAGTTCCAATTTGGCAATTAATGTGCCTTCAGCTTTGAATTCGATGATGTAATAATAACCTGTGTGTTTGTTTTGAATAGGATACGCCAGCTTACGTATTCCCCATGCGTCTTCATTTACGATTTCGGCATTGTTGTCTGCTAAGACTTTTTTAAACTTTTCAACGGTATCCTTTGTCTGCTGTTCAGACAAAACGGGAGTTAAGATGAATACCGTTTCATAATTACGTAATTCCATTATGATATATTTGATTTTAAAAATTGGACTGCAAAGGTACAGTTTTCAATTTAAAAATCAAAATTGAGATGAGAAAGATTTGAGCGTCAGATGGTTGAGAGATAAAATCGTTAAATTTAGATTTTTTGTTTCATCTTCACTTAATAGTTTATAATTTTCCAAGATGAAAAAAATCCTGCCAGTTATCGTAATTTCCCAATTTTTTTGTACCTCTTTATGGTTTGCGGGCAATGCCATTTTGCCTAATTTAGTTGAATATTTCCATCTCCAAAATGCTAATATCGCTCATTTTATTAGTGCCGTTCAGTTTGGGTTTATTACGGGTACTTTCACCTTTGCCCTCTCGGGAATTGTGGATAGATTTGTGGCAACTCGCATCTTTTTTGTATGTTCAGTTTTGGCGGCTTTCTGTAATATTAGCATCGTAATTTTAAATACTAATGAAGTTGTTTTACTTATTTCACGCTTTCTGACAGGGTTTTTCTTAGCAGGAATTTATCCAGTAGGCATGAAAATCGCTTCTGACCATTATCAAAAAGGCTTAGGAAAGTCATTAGGATTATTAGTTGGTGCTTTGGTTTTAGGAACGGCTTTCCCACATTTTTTGAAAGGATTTAACACCAATTATTCATGGAAATTTGTACTTTATACCACATCAAGTCTTTCAGTTTTAGGAGGATTAATGATGTTGCTTTTTGTGCCAAAAGGAGAGTTTTCAACGGTTGGTAAAAAGATAGATTTCAGAGCAATTGCAAAAGGTTTCAGTGTCCGAAATTTTAGAAAACCAGCATTAGGATATTTTGGTCATATGTGGGAATTATACACTTTTTGGGCATTTTTACCTGCCTTAATCTTGACGTATAAAACCAAACATAATTTGTTAGAAATTAACGTTTCTCAATGGTCGTTCATTATTATTGCCTCTGGTTCAGTAGCTTGTGTAATTAATGGTTACCTTTCTCAATATTTTGGCACGAAAAAAGTGGCAGTTTCTGCCTTATTTTTATCTACTTGCTGTTGTCTGACTTCCCCCCTATTTATTACTTATTCAAATGTATATATGCTATTTTTCTTTCTACTTTTTTGGGGAATGGTTGTCATTGCAGATTCTCCTTTATTCTCAACATTAGTTGCTCAAAATGCTCCCATTGAAAGCAAAGGGACTTTATTGACGATTACAAACTGTATTGGTTTCTCATTAACCATTATTAGTATTCAACTATTCGGCAAACTCACGGAGTTCATAAATCATGAGTATTTATTTGTCTTTCTTGCTGTTGGACCAATTTTGGGTTTATGGGTAATGTTTGAGAAGATAGGAAAACAGACGTGAAATATTAATTCCTACATGGCTTCGATAATCCATTTTGAAAATCTATTTAGGTCTCCGTGTAATTGCGGTAACATCTTTATTCTCACTTATTTTTTTCAATTGAAAACCCCGCACTTATGACATCCAACAAAGGATTCTGACGCATATATTGACTAATTTTTATCTTATATTTTCCTTTCTGTAGGAACTTGAAGTCCTTGAAAGCCAGCACTTTATGATCGTAAATATCACCCAATCCCTCTCCCGAAGGCTTCCCCGTCACTTGGTCAAAAAGAATAATTTCATCTAAATGTTGATGAATAATTTTACCATCTGGGGCGGTCAAATAATGCGTCAAATAAAGGTTGTGATACAAATAATTTCTGTTATTTCTTACATTATAAAAAACGTTGTAAGTTGCATCCGTATCGGTTACATCAAAACTAAAAGAGGGGCTGTCTCTTATAAACCATTTAGCATCTGGAATATCATAATTATCCTTCAAAATCGTGTTGGTATCGCACGATGAGAAAATGATTAAAGACAATAAAAGTATATAGAATGAACGAATCATTATTTTTATTTTATAATTTTAAAACAAAAATAATTCTCAATGTTCAAGTAACAATGTTCAAGTAAATTCGGACTGAAATTTTACGTGAACGTTGTACAATTGAAAATCAAAAATTAAAACATTTAACTATGCCTCTTCCCCTTTGTTCTCAGGAGGCGTATTATTCGGCTTTTGGTTATCTTCATTTCCTCCACCTTGCTGATTCTGAGGACGTTGTGGTTTTGGTTGACCTTGCGGATTCTCTCCTTCACCTTGCTGATTTTGCGAACGTGGCTGGTTATGTAGCTTGGTTAGCCCTTGTCCATTTCCTTGTGGGCGTGACTGGTTCTGTGATTTTGGTAGCCCCTGTGTACGTTGCTGATTTTGCAGTTTTGGCTGTTGTCCTTCTCCGTTATTTGGCTGTCCTTGCAGGTTTTGTGATTTCGGCGGTTGCCCACTATTTCCTTGCTGACGTGGTTGATTTGGCTGTGGTTTTTGTCTTTCAACATTCCCTTGCGGGCGTGGCTGATTTGGATTTGGCTTTTGTCCTTCCCCACTTACAGCTTGCCCTTGCTGACGTTGCTGATTTGGATTATTACCTTTTTGCCCTTGTGGAGAACCTCCCTGGGGTTTATTTACTTTTTGTCCTTGTGGAGAGCCTTCTCCTTGCGGTGCTTCTCCTTGAACTTTATTAACAGACTGATTTACAGGCACATTACCCGTTTCTGGCTTATTATCACCTTGCTTAAAATCTTTTCGTTCGGGACGTTGTTGATTTGGATTTGGTTTAAAATCTTTGCGTTCTGGACGTACAAATTCTTTTCTTTCTTGCTTAAAATCTGGACGGTCAAACTTTGGTTTTTCAAATTTCTTTTTAACGCCACCACCATATTTTCTATCCATTTTATCCAAATCGGCATTCAACGGACCCGAACCTTTTTCTAATTCTAATTCAATTTTTGCTGATTCTGCCCCATCAATCGTTTGTGGTCTTTCGCCCTTCATGTTCAAAGCTAAAACCTCCTTAACTCTATCTACGGTGATGGGAATCCAATTACTTTCTTCGCCTCTGTATCCAAACCACATAACCCGTTTAAAAATATCGGTTTTCTGTAAAAAAGCATCTCCTTTTATAGTTTGAAGAGGTTTTTCAACCGTTGGAATATCTTTTAGAGCATCCATATAGGTCTCCAATTCATAATTCAAACAGCATTTCAAACGTCCGCATTGCCCAGAAAGTTTAACAGGATTTAGGGAAAGATTTTGGTAACGAGCCGCCGAAGTAGTCACGTTTTTGAAGTCTGTAAGCCAAGTTGAGCAACACAATTCTCGCCCGCAAACGCCAATTCCACCCACTCGAGCTGCCTCTTGACGAAGTGAAATTTGCTTCATTTCGATTCTTACTTTAAACTCGCCCGCAAGCGTTTTGATTAAATCACGAAAATCTACACGATCATCGGAAGAATAATAGAAAATGGCTTTGGTATTATCAGACTGAAATTCCACGTCAGAGAGTTTCATATTCAGTTTCAGTTCCTTAACGATTTCACGGGAGCGATACATTGTTGGGTAGTCACGAGCAACGGCTTGTTCATGCTTTTCAAGGTCTTTATCGTTGGCTTTTCGATAAATGGTCTTAATATCGTCATTGTCTTTTATGCCTTTTTTAAGCAACTGCAAGCGAACTAATTCGCCTTGCAAAGACACAAATCCCAAATGGTGTCCGCTCGGAACATCCACAATCACGGGGTCGCCAGCATACAATTCAACTTGATTAACATTTCGGAAATATTCCTTACGTCCTCCTTTAAATTTTACTTCAACGACATTATATTTACTGAAAGTTGGCACGTCCATATTTGACAACCAGTCAAACACATTCATTTTATTACATCCACCCGTACCACAAGCGCCGTTATTTTCGCAACCACCAACTTTCTTTCCGTCTTCTTTATTTTTAGTTCCGCAGCTTCCCGAAGAACACGATTTACATCCCATAATTTTTATTTGTTTATGTAAGGCTAACTAATACCTCAAAACATCCAATCCAATATCCTTCCGATAGTATTTCCCTTCAAAAAGAATATCCTGAGCGGCTTTTTGTGATTTTTGAATGGCTCGTTCAAGTGTATTTGACATACCCGTAAG
>JAYVRF010000216.1:0-13297 GCA_043756925.1 Arcicella sp.
AGGCTATTTAGAATTTTTAAATTTGATGAATAACGCAAAAATAATCGTTACTGATTCGGGAGGAATTCAAGAAGAAACTACTTTTTTGAAAATCCCATGCTTGACTTTTAGGAACAGCACAGAACGCCCAATTACCGTTACGATGGGAACCAACCAATTGTTATCGGATTTGAATCCTGTGACGGCATATCAGAAAATTAAAGATGTTTTGGATGGTAATTTTAAGAAAGGACAAATTCCACCGCTTTGGGACGGTCACGCAGCCGAAAGAATTGTAGATAAAATAATTGAATTGTATGGTAAAAAAATAGCATGATGACACCAATAACCACATACCCCGATTTAGAAAAGGTTGCCAAACAAAAAAACGTTCCTTCGGATTTATTAGTCAAAATCTACGAACTTGAAAGTAACTTTCACACTAAAATTATTAAAGAAAATTCCTTTGATGAAAGACAAAATTTATACAATGAATTTTATCAAAAATTGTATAAACTTCCTTTTCCTAAATCAGATAAAACTGCCTTTTTTAAGCATGAGGTTAATGCAAAAATTCAATTGGTAAAACTTTTCAAAAATGAATTGGCTAATAAGTCCGTTCTTGACGTGGGTTGTGGAAGTGGTTGTTTTCTTTACGCCATGAGTCAATCGGGCATAGCACATCAAAAATTACACGGCGTTGATGCAAAAAAGCCCGATATTGTGATAGATGAAGTGAGTCAGAGAATTACCTTTGAAGAAATTAATGTTGTGAAATTTACGACCAATGAAAAGTTTGATTTAGCTATTTCTGACAATGTCTTTGAACATATCACACCCGCTGATACTGACTCATATTTAGGTTCAATTCGTAGTGCTTTGAACGATAATGGAACACTGATTTTATTGATTCCTCACCGCAATTTTGGACCTTGGGACTACACAATGATTCGAGATGATTCACGTTCTGGTACAATTATGGCAACGTGTGCTCATGTAAACGAAACAACTTTCACTGATGTAATTCAAGTGTTGAAACAATATGGCTTCAAGTCGTTTAAGTCGCCCTTACCATTTGTTGCATTGAGTTCAATCAGGAAGCTACTACCAAATTTACGGCTCAATTCTAATTTTTATGCAATTTTAGAACGTAGCTTTATATTCAATAAAATTTTAAAGAAAATTAAAATAAACGGACGCTCATTTTTCAGAATGGAGGTCATCATAATTGCTAAACTTTAAACAAATTCCGTAATGAATTTTATTAAAAAAAATTACCATCATTTAATTATAATTTTACTTTTTGCAGTCCTGTCGGTGGGATATATGTTCCCGATTTTGCAAGGGAAAGAAATGCAACAAAGTGATAAACTTCAAGCGTATGCAGGTCAATCCGAAATTTATAAATATCAAAAAGAAAAACCTGGCGAATACATCGGTTGGACGAATAGTATGTTTGGAGGCACGCCTACGTATATGGTCGGGGGAGATTATGCCGAAGGTATTTTTGTGAAAATGCAACGAGTTGTTTATTACCTTTTTACTATTCAAGGCACGTACATTTTCCTCTACCTTTTGGGCTGTTATATTCTTTGTCTGAGTTTAGGATTGGGACTTTTTCCCAGTCTAATTGCTTCAATTGCTTTTGGTTTTTTTAGTACAAATATCCTCATTATTGAAGCAGGGCATTTGGCAAAAATCTATGCTTTGGCATTTGTACCGATGATGTTGGCGGGTTTGGTGATAGGTTATCGAAAATCTATTTGGCTCGGAGCAATCGTTTTCTCCCTTGGTTTGGGTTTTGAAATAAACGCCAATCATTATCAAATAACGTATTATTCAGTTTTTCTGATTGCTATTTTGGGATTAACGGAATTTTATGATGCCTTTAAAAAAGGAACTTTAAAAAAGTTTATATCCGCCACAGCCTTGTTTGTTTTAGTAGGCGTGGCAATCATCGGCACAAATACATCCCGTTTGTGGACAACTTTCGATTTTCAAAAAGAAACCATTCGTGGAGGAAGTGAATTGACCACTGCCAAGGGAGAAGCCAAAAAAGAAACTGGCGGACTCGATAAGGCTTATGCTTTTGAATGGAGTTATGGCGTTTTGGAATCTTTTACATTATTAATTCCTAATTTTTCGGGAGGAAGCCAAGGCGATTTAAACGAAAAATCAGCGGTCTATAAAAACATAACATCTTTGGGAGTTGGAGAAGACGATGCCCTGAATTTCACTAAAAGTCTTACCACGTATTGGGGCGACCAAATGTTTGTGGGTGGCACCAGTTATGCTGGGGCAATCGTTTGTTTCTTGTTTGTACTTTCTTTATTTTTTGTGGATAGAAAGAATAAAATCATCTTCGTAACAGCTGCAGGATTGTGTTTATTAATTGCGTGGGGCAAAAATTTTTCAGCCTTAAATTATCTATTATTTGACTATCTTCCTCTGTTTAATAAATTTAGAGCCGTAAGTATGATTCTGTCGTTGGTTCAACTTTGCTTGGTGATTATGGCGGGTTTGGGCTTGCAAAAAATATTTACTGAAAAACCTACTTGGGAAGCGTTCAAAAAACCATTTTTTATTAGCCTTGGCGTAACGGCTGGATTGTGTTTAACCTTCGGGTTATTATCTTCAATTTTTGGGTATAAATCAGTAAATGATGCTCAATTATTAGAGAGTTTGAAGCAATCTTTTCAAAATAATGAAGGTGCTGTGAATGGCCTGTATATTGCTTTAAAAGAAGATAGAGCCTCTTTATTGAAAGCCGATGCTTTCAGAAGTTTGATTTTTATCCTTTTGGCAGCCCTCGTTATTTTCTTGTTTGTAAAAGATAAATTGAAAAATGTGGCAGTGGTTGGAACAATTTTAGCGGTGCTTGTTTTGATTGACCTTTGGGGAGTGGACAAACGTTATTTGAACAGCAACGATTTTGATTCCAGACCAGCCGAGCGTTCATATTTGTTCACGCAAAGCCCCGCCGATGCTCAAATTCTGCAAGATAAAGACTTGTCATATCGAGTAATAGATTTTACGGTTAGTCCGTTCACCAACGCCATGGCGAGTGCTTTTCATAAAAATATGGGTGGCTATTCGGCAGCTAAGTTGAAAAGATTTGCCGATATTATTGAGCGTCAGATTGCAAAAAATAATATGGCAGTTTTGGGTATGTTCAATACTAAATATTTCATTACAGCCGATGCCAAAGGTGCATCAGTGGTTCAAGCTAATCCAAATGCTTTGGGAAATGCTTGGTTTGTGAAAAACGTTAAATTCGTAAATAATGCCGATGAAGAAATGATAGCTTTGGATTCTATCAAACCCAGAGAAACGGCCTTTGTTGATGTTAAATTCAAGACACAAGTAGGTGATTTTAAAGGTAATGCTAATCCAGAAGGAACGATAAAATTGAGCAGTTATCACCCCAATAAATTAGTTTATGAATTCAATAGCCCAACGGCTCAAGCAGTCGTTTTTTCTGAGGTATTCTACAAAGGAAATCAAGATTGGATTTCAAAAATTGATGGGCAAGTGAAAGAACATTTCAGAACTGATTATATGTTCAGAGGATTAATAGTGCCAGCAGGAAAACATCAAATTGAATTTTCGTTTGAGCCAAAATCGGTTATTCAAGGACGTAAATATGACCAATACGCCAATTTTGCTTGGATTTTGATGTTAGTTGGATTTGGATTTATGTATTGGAAAAACTCGAAAAGTAGTTCGGCTACACAAAATATTTAATGGGAGTAGTAGTAAGACAAGGCATAAAATCGAGTGTTGGGTATTATCTGGGAGTTGTTTTGGGAGCAATCAATACGTTGTATGTTTCCACCCATTTTTTGAGTCCCGAACAACTTGCCACATCCAGATTATTGCTGGAAAACGGTTTGATTTTTGCCGCATTTGCCCATTTAGGCTCGCCCAATGTCTGTGATAGATATTTGGCGAAATACAAAGATAAAGAAAGTCAAAATCACGGCTTTCTTTTGTTTTTATTGATGATGGGACTTTTCGGAACAATTGTATTTTCAATATTCTTTTTATTTTTTTATCAGGATATTCAAGGATTTTATTCCGAAAAATCACCCACTATTTCGCAAAATCTACTATTGTGTTTGCCCATAACTTTCATTTGGACATACATTACTATTTTTGAATCCTATATCAAAGGACATCAACGAATTGCGATTCCCACTTTTTTGCGAGAAACGGTTTTTCGTTTTTTGAACATTATACTCATCATTCTGCTCGGAATGGGCTATATTGCCTTTTCTCAATTTCTTGTTTTGTATGTGGCAACCATGTTTCTGATTACGATTTCCTTGGTTATTTATACTTGGAAATTAGGTCATTTACACCTCAATTTTGATTATTTTAAAATACCCAAAGACGAGATAAAAGAAATGTTAGGGTATGGTTCTTTTTTAATTTTGGGGAGTATAGGAGTAAATTTAATCCTTTTCTTAGACCGAAATATTTTAGCCAGTGAGGTCGGCTCAGAAGCAGTAGCCATTTTTGTGGTGGCAACCTACTTGGCATCAGTCGTGGAAATACCCGCCAAGTCAATCAAACAGATTTCCACGCCGCTATTGTCGCAGGCAATCATGAACGGATGGCACGATAAAACCCGTGAATTGTATAATAAAGTAGCCAACAATGTGATGCTCGTGGGTGGAATATTATTGGTAATGATTTGTGCAAATTTAGAAAGCCTATTAAGTATTATGCCCAAAGCTAATATTTATCAACAAGGTTTTTGGGTAATTATCATCATTGGAGGATGCAAATGGGTTGATATGAGTTTGGGACTCAACGCTGAATTAATGGCTTTTTCAAAATATTATAAACTCAATACCTACTTAGTTTTAGTGTTGGCAGGCTTGGCAATTGGATTGAATTATTTGTTGATACCTTATTTTGGAATAATCGGTTCTGCCATTGCAACGGGCGGGATTACCTTGATAAGTTCAACGACCAGATTGTTGTTTGTCAAAAGCAAATTTGGGCTTCATCCCTTCAACCAAAATACTGTAAAAGCCTTTGGAATACTACTCTTATGCCTTATAATTGGCAGATTGATTCCGAATGCTGCTGAAACTATTTTGGGTAAATTGATAGTAATATCACTAAAATCGGCACTCTTAGGAAGTACCTTTTTATTTTTAGTTTTAAGGATGAAAGTATCAGAAGATTTTGTGAATTTACAAAATGTAGTAATTGGGAAAATTAAGGATTGGAGAAAATAGACTGGTGTTTCTATTTTCTCTTTAATTTGAAAAATTTGAGTGTTTCCCCAGATACTTCTAAATGAAAATCATAATTTTGCAAAGCATCAAAAAGTGCCTTACTACTATTTGGAGTCATTCGGTCATGGGTTTCAATCATAATACACCCTACTTTGGGTAGCCACTTTGCTGGGTCTGTTTCAAAAATTATTTTTTCAGCACCTTCAATGTCTAATTTTAGAATATCTATTGAATCTAATTGTTCTGATTTCATTAAATCTGCAATACTGATACAATCAATTTCTGCTATTGTTTTCGGTGTTTTTTCTTCCGTTACATAGAAATCGACATATCCTGAAATTATATTCAAATAAATTTTGGCAGATTTTCCCCATAAACCTTTCTGAAAAGTTTTTATATTCTTCAAGTTACCCAAATTTCTATTGAGCATAATGAAGTTATTTGTATCGGGTTCAAAGGAAAATATTTTGGCATCTGGAAATAAACTATTGAAATAAATACTACTCATTCCCACATTAGCTCCGCCATCAATAATAACCTTTGGGTTTTCTACATAATGGTATGGGTTATATTGTTTATCAGCAAAGATCTGATTGAGAACAAAAAAATCGCTTGTTTTAGGACGCATAAAAATTTTGTATCCTTTATACTTGATTGAGATAAGTTTTAAAAATTTCAGTTTGAATATGAGGTATAAATAGATAGATTTTAATATTCCTAAGAATGCTAAATGCTTTAAAAGTCTTTTCATTTGAATTAATATGTTTAATATTTGAATAAATTAAGATTGAAAAATTTGGATAATCCTGTCTTTAATAATAGAAGTATTGATAAGTTCATTAGTCCAAGCCTTGATTTTTTGAAATAATGAATTGCATTATCTCTGTCACCCTTTGTATAATAATACCGTCCCATCATAGCATTAAGTTTTTGTATGCCAATTGTTACTTCGGATGGATATAAACTTTGATAATATGAATAAGTCTGCATACTTTTTTGATAATCAAGTTCTCTATACCTTTTGTTGTGCGACAGATTCTCTCCATCAATGTAGCGGTTGAATAATGGAAAGTTAATTTGTGCAGTTGTATTATTATGAAGAATTTTTAGAATATAATCATAATCACATATTCCAAATTCTTCTTCAAAAAGAATATTTTTTAATGAATTATGAATCATCAAGGTTCCAAAATAAGTAATTTGACCGTTTCTTGCTCTTGAAAGTAGATGCAAGAATGATTTGTTTTTAGAATAAATTGTATTTTGAGGTTCATTATTATTTTGTATAATAAGTGTTTCTTCTAATGGTTTAATGGCATTAAATCCACAAGTTACAACCTTGTACTGCTTTAATTTTAACTGTTCCTTAACTTTGAATGATAACCATTCATCATCATGGTCGATGAACATAATCCACTCGCCTTTTACTTTTGACAAACCGACATTCCTACCCATATTTGGTCCACCAGAATTGACTTTATTTGAATAAATCTCAATATTTTTATAGCTATTAAGAATAGACAAAGTGCCGTCTGTTGAACAATCATCAACAACTATTACTTGTATCTGAAAAAAATCCCCTAAGCCTTCTTGATTAAATATAGAATCAATGGTTCTTCTTATCGTTTTCTCAGAGTTATAGGTAGGAAGTATAATACTTATCAACTTCATAATAATATTTTATTTTATCCATTCCTTCCAAAACTCAGGGTCATATTTTTCCCAAGCATGAACCCCGAATGGAAGTTGGTGATTGTTTAATTCATAAGATTTTCGAGGCTGCATTTCAAAAGCAAATTTCAATGCCTCCATTGCTTTGGGTTTTTTGAAAAATGGATTAATGAAATCCATTAAAATCCCCAAAAACATATCCTCGTTCAGTGGAAAAAACTTGATAAAAATCCAGTAAAAAATCATTGTCCAATAATGCGTTTTTACTTTCCTCAAAGATAGTCCACCGTTGCCAACTCGGTTCACAAACCAATGTTGAATATTGACTTTGGGTTTCTTATTTGAGGCAATTGGTGGAGGAATTAACCACGGCGAACCCACATAATCATAGTTCTCATTTTCCCAATAATCCAACTGATTTTCAAAAATGTAAGCGTCTAATTGATAAATTAATAGGTATTTATAATTTAAAAATCGTTCATAAAAACCTGCTGAAAGCATCAATTCATTATAACCTGCAATATTTTTAAAAAAATGATTATCGAAAGTATTAACTTTTAATCTTGATGAGAAGGCTAAGTAATTATCCAAATTCAAAGACTTAGGCGAAACAATAATAATGTCGTTTTCGGGAAAAATTTTCAGAGCTCTTTCAAAAGAAATTTGTTCGGATGAACTCATTTCTTGTTTATATATCGGTATTACGATTGCGGTTATCTTACTCATTTCTCACGAAAATTATCGGCTACATTTTTCAATTTTGCCCGCCAAGTCAAATGGTCTTGTGCGTATAGATTCATCGTTTTGTTAAAATTGGGAATGGTTGAAGTATTGTGATAAAACGTAATCAGACTTTCAATATCAATGGGCGTTTCGTCTGCAATTACATCAAAAATAAAGGGGTATTTTTCGGGGAAACCTCTGTCTTGATAGCCAATCACAAATGGCATTCCTCTTGAAGCAAATTCTCTTGATTTTAAGGCTGAGGTTTCCCCTTTTGCCGCATTAATTCGGTGCATTCCCAAACTTCCAATGCCAACGTGGCAAGTAGAAAACATCGTTTCTAACGCCTTACCCGATAAAAATCCGTGAACTAACACATACTCCGATAATTTATATTTCTCGACTAAATCAATCAAATTTTGAAGTTCATCGCCTCTGCCAACTAAGTGAAAATAGACTTTGATGTTTTTTGGAATTTTGTTGTATGTTGACAACCCTTCGATAACTCTGTCAAGACCGTGCCATTTTTGCATATTTGCTAATCCTAATAAGTGAATTTCCTCACCGTTGAATGGTGCGGGTGGGTCAATAATTCCAAATTTGTCCGTATCAATTCCATTATCAGTTCTAATAGTCGGAATGCCGTAGATGAGTTCTTTGCTTGAAAACGTAACGATTTTATCAACATATTTTTTGAAGTAATTGGCAGAAAATAAATCAGATTTAAGCTCTAACCTTTTGATTAAACTGAAATAATTAAATTCAAACTGATAAGGGAAAGTTGGAATTTCCATGAAGATTTTAATTTGGGGATTTCGCTTTTTGATAGAATAAAGCAGGAAAATAAACATCGGATTCGTCAGAAAGTGCCTAACGTACATACACGAATAATCCTCAATACTAATGTCATTCAAAAACCCGCCAAATAGGTATTTCAAGAAGGCAAACTTAGATTCTGTTTTGTGTTCGAGAATACTTTGTTTATTTTCTATTTTAATCACCTTATTTTCAAAATAAAAAAAATCAACTTCAAAGCCTAAATCTTCAAAAGCTTTTTTTTGAGCTAACACTTTATTCTTTATACCACCTGTGGCTTCAATTCCAAAGTTCATTTTGGTATAAAAGAGCAATTTCTCCATGTAAATAGTAATTAGTTTGCCTGATTTTCTTGCAATTTAAACAAAATAGTGGACTTGATTTCTTTCTATTATCTCTCTAACAATATTATTTGCCTAATTTTGAAAAATGAAACTCTCCATCATCACCATAACCTACAACGCAGAGCAATACTTAGAACGGACCATTCAAAGTATTATGAATCAGTCTGACCAAAACTTTGAGTATCTAATAATTGATGGAAAGTCAAAAGACGGAACTTTACAGATTGCTGAAAAATATAAAAATAGAGTCAATCAACTCATCTGTGAACCTGATAAAGGACTCTATGATGCCATGAACAAAGGACTAAAAAATGCTTTGGGAGATTTTGTTTGGTTTATGAATGCGGGAGATGAAATTAATGATAATCAGGCAGTAGAGAAGATTTACAAAGCCATTAATAACAAGATAGACGTACTTTACGGTGATACCTATTTCGTGGATAACGCTGGAAATATTCAAGGTTTACGTTCGGAAATTAGCCCACATCGTTTACCAAAAGATTTGAAATGGCAAGATATGAAATTAGGAATGTTGGTTTGTCATCAAGCTTTTATTGCTCGAAAATCAATTGCTCCGTTGTACATAGAAAATAATCTAAGTGCTGATGTAGATTGGGAAATAGCGTGTTTGAAAAAAGCAAAAGAAGTGAAATATTTGGATTTTGTTGTAGCAAAATATCTCATAGGTGGAATTTCAAATCAAGAATTAAAACGTTCATTGATAGACCGTTATGAAGTCTTGAGAAAGCATTTTGGATTGATAGGAGTGTTTTCTGCACACGTTCAAATATTGTTCAGAGGGGTAAAATTAATCGTAAAAAAGAAAGGAAAATATTGGTAATCAAAGGAGAAAAGGAGAATGTAGAAACGGAGGAAAGTTTGACCTCATTTTCAGTTCTCCTTTCCTCCTTTCTCCATTATCACTTCCTCCGTTAAAGCCCCAAAATTCTTTTATTCAATTCCAGATCAGCACCACCGCCCGCAAAATCATCAAATACTTTTGAAGTTGCTTGAATAATGTGAGATTCAATAAATGGTGCTCCTTCTTCGGCTCCTTGAACGGGGTCTTTTAAGGCACATTCCCATTCCAAAACAGCCCAACCGTCGAAACCGTATTGCGTTAATTTTGAGAAGATTGAAGCAAAATCTACTTGCCCATCGCCCAAAGAACGGAAACGTCCCGCCCGATTTACCCACGACTGATATCCGCCATAAACACCTTGTTTTCCTGTTGGATTAAACTCAGCATCTTTTACATGGAAAGCACGGATTCTTTCGTGATAAAAATCTATATATTGCAGATAATCAAGGCATTGCAATACAAAATGTGATGGGTCATATAACAAACAAGCCCGTGAATGGTTGTTTACTTTCTCCAAAAACATTTCATACGTAACGCCGTCGTGGAGGTCTTCGCCCGGGTGAATTTCGTAGCAAACATCCACGCCATGTTCATCAAAATGATTTAAAATTGGCAACCAACGATTGGCTAATTCTGTGAAACCCATATCCACTAAACCTTGTGGACGTTGGGGCCAAGGGTACATCGTGTGCCAAAGCAATGAGCCCGAAAAAGTAGCGTGTGATTTTAATCCAAGATTCTGAGAAGCCTGTGCTGCCCATTTCAATTGTTGAACCGCCCATTCGGTACGTGCCTTTGGATCTCCTTTAACAGAATCAGGAGCAAAACCATCAAATCCAGCATCGTAAGCAGGATTCACCGCTACTAATTGTCCTTGAAGATGCGTTGATAACTCCGTGATTTGCAGACCTTTGTCGGCTAATTTTCCTGTGAGTTCATCACAATACGTTTTGGAAGTAGCCGCTTTTTCAAGGTCAATTGCCCGAGCATCCCACGTTGGAATTTGTATGCCTTTGTACCCTAAACCAGATACCCAATCCGTAATGGAATCAAGGGTATTGAAGGGGGCTTTATCATCTAAAAATTGGGCTAAAAATATAGCGGGACCTTTGATTGTTTTCATATGTTATTTGTTTAATATTTGTGAATTAGTGAGTTGTGAGTTTTTCCAAAACCAACGTAATTCGCCTATTCATTATCTCTTTTAGCGTGATTCTCTGATTCTCTTGCTATTTTTCTCGATTTTGCTAAATTTTTCAATAATTTGTACCATTCATAAATGAGAGTTTTTAGTTTTACTTTTTGGAAAAAATTAGTATTAATGGAATATCATAACCAAAACACATTTTCATTTAAGTCTTCTACAACAATACTGAACTAAATTATACCTTCACCCAACCTTGGCTTCTATGACTTTCCAAGATTCTTTCACAAATCAATAATTCACGATAGCCATCCGCAAAAGTTGGGAATGGAGCGTTTTCTGGCATTTTCCCTGCGGCAACAGCGGCGTAAACTTCTTTGAATAATTGCTTTGAAGTATCTGGAAAGCCTTCGTTATGTCCGCCTGGGAACGACATCAAGGCACTTGCTTCTGGATATGCCAAAGATGGGTCACGCATTACTGATTGGTTGTAACCATCACGATTTCCAATCCAAATTTCGTTGGGTGCTTCTGAGTTGAACGCAAAGGTTTTGTTTGAACCCGAAATCTCTAATTTCAACTGATTTTTACGTCCTGCCGAAACTTGAGAAACCGTTACCAATCCTTTATTTCCATTATCAAAACGCAATAAAACGTTGGCGGTATCTTCCGTAGTAATAGGCACATCGGCGTAATCTTCTGGACCGAATACTTCGCCAGAATAGGTGGCAATGGGCTTCAAAGGCTTTTTACGAGTTTTATGGATGGTGTTAAAATCGGCCATTACTTCCACCGTTTTCAAACCTGTAATGTATTCGATAACATCCATCAAATGTGAGCCAATATCGGCAATCGCACGAGAATCTCCTGATTTATCGGGTTCTAAACGCCAGTTGTAATCGGTATTATAAAAAAGCCAATCTTGTAAATACGAACCAATAATTGAGTAAACATCACCCAAGTCACCTTTTTCACGCATGGTTTTCATCTGACGAACCAATGGATAATATCTGAGGTTGAAATGCACGGCATTGACCAAACCCGTTTCTTTGGCAATTTGCACTAATTCCTCCGCTTCGTGAAGGTCTTTTGCCAATGGTTTTTCACAAACAACGTGCTTTCCAGCCAACAAAGCCGCTTTTGACTGTGAATAATGCAGGAAATTGGGCGTACAAATATGCACACACACGATGTCTTCCATCGCCAATAATTGGTCGAATGTACACGGACGTTCAATGCCTAACTGAGCAGCTTTGGCGGTTGCTAATTCAATATTTACTTCGCAAAGAGCCGTAACTTCAATATTTGGAAGACGACGAAGCGCTTCAATATGGGCTGGTCCGATAAATCCTGTGCCTACGACACCTACTTTAATTTTTTGCATTTTGGTTGATTTGTTATTTTGGGGAAAGATTGTTTATTCGTTTTGATTTTTAATCCTTTTTTATTGGGATTTCCCTAATTACTTGAAAACAAAAATACAATTTAAAATTCCTTAAGAACAATTGCTTTTCATTTCCCACCACTCAAAATCTCCCGAATGTTCATGTGATGCTTAAAAGTATCCTCTAAATTATCGGCATCCCAAGCAATATTTTCTAAAACAATAAGGCTCGTTTTGGTTTCTGGATAATAGAAATTCAAGGAGGCAAAACCCGTTGCATAACCACTATGACCAATTTCCAAGGTTTTTCCTTTACGGTCAATTTGTAAACCATACCCATAATCCATTTTCCCGAAAATAAAATGGTCTCTTTTGAAGAAGCTGTTATCATTATGTCATAACTTTTTTGACTCAGTAATTCCCCTCCATGCAGATTTTATTTCAAAAAAATTAATATATTTGAGTATGAAAATCAGTAGAAGGCTTAAATTTCAATGGTTTACCCCAATCCGTAACGCCCGAATTATGATTTAATAATTGATGAACCGTTATAGAACCTCACAAAGTTTGAGACATATTTGACAGCTATTTTTTACTGGAACGTGAAGGCCAATAAGTCTTTTATCAACTTCTCAGGGCAACACAACCGCCGTTATTTGTTTACTAATTGAACCGATAATAAATTGATTATTAATGTCTAAGGGTGTTTTCTCCGCTAAATTAGCAAAGCCTTTTATTTTTGAATAAATCACTTTGTCATTTTGATAAACTAACATGATTCCATTAAAAAAACGCTTTGTATTTGCCTCAATTAAAGAGTCAATTCTTGGAGCAAGTTTTCCTTGTGAGAAGCCTTTTTGAGTAAAAAGAATAATTAGAAAAAGTAGCGAGGTAGATATTTTATGAAGCATTTAGATTATAATATTTATTTACAAATGACTAAATAAATAAAAATTACTTCACCATAATCCCCTTCTTAATCTCCACTCTATCAGGCAAAATCATGGCGGAAGGGTATAAATCTTTAATATCTGAATAATACCTTTCAGCATCCATTCTATTCAAAAAATCACCAATTTTTACTTTGTAAATCGGCTGCTGATAACTCAAATAGGGAAATATTTC
>JAYVRF010000217.1:0-13110 GCA_043756925.1 Arcicella sp.
GTAAAATCTCCGTAGAATTGAATTTAAGCAAATTAGCCCAAGATAAAATCCCACTCAATCGTGTCTTAGGAGCAATTCAGTCTGAAAATGTGAATATTCCAGGTGGTTCAATTAATTTATCTACTAAAAAATTTAACGTTAAAACTTCTGGTAATTATAAAGATATTGATGAAATAAAAAATACGATAATCTTTTCGAATGGAACAAAAATTGTCTTGCTCCGAGACATTGCTGAGGTTAAATACGACTACGAAGATGAAACCCACAAAACCCGATTAAATGGACATCGAAGTGTGTTCGTAACGGCTTGTCAGAAGTTTGGACAAAACATTATCAAAGTACGTTCACAAACCGACCCAGTGGTGGAAGAATTCCGTAAAACCCTCCCTCCTTCGGTGGATTTAGTCAAAGTTTTCGACCAAGCGGAGTCTGTTCAAAAGCGTTTGGCTCGTTTTGCCAAGGATTTTGGGATTGCTATCTTGCTGGTTCTCATTACGTTACTGCCGCTGGGTTCACGAGCGAGCTTGGTCGTGATGATTTCGATTCCACTTTCGCTCGCCATCGGATTAACACTTTTGTATGCCTTAGGTTTCACGATAAATCAACTTTCCATCGTCGGAATGATTGTGGCATTGGGAATTTTGGTGGATGATTCCATCGTGGTTGTTGAAAATATTGAGCGATTTATGCGGATGGGAATTCCCAAAAAACAAGCCGCCATTAATGCCACAAAACAAATCAGTTTGGCGGTTGTGGGTTGCACTGTCCTCTTGATTTTTGCCTTTCTGCCCGTTGCTAATCTGCCCGAAGCCGCAGGAAGATTTATCCGAAGTTTACCGATGGCGGTGTCCGTAACGGTGTTTGCTTCGATGTTGGTTGCCCTCACGATTGTGCCGTTTTTGTCAAGTGTTTTACTGAAAAATCACGAAAATCCAGCGGGAAATTTTATCCTTCGAGGGATGAAAAAATTGATTTCAGCGACTTATGGAAAGTTGATGACTTGGTGCTTAAAACATCCAAAAACTACGCTGACAATCTCCGTTGCTATTTTTGCGGGCGTAATGTTTATCGCAAAACTATTCTTAGGCTTCTCATTATTCCCAACTTCTGAAAAACCGATGTTCCTGGTAAACGTAAGTACGCCCGTGGGAACCAACCTGCAAGCCACTGATAATGTAGTGCATTTTGTGGAGACAGAATTGAAGAAAGTACCCGAAATTAAGAACATAGCCGCCAACATTGGAAGGAGTAATCCACGGATTTATTACAACATTATCGGCGGACCAGAAACCGAAAATTTGGGGCAACTTTTTGTGTTGTTGGAAGATATGGAAACCCGTGATAAAAAGGTAATTATCAATCAATTACGGGAGAAATTTATGAATTATCCCAACGCTAAAATTGAGGTAAAAGATTTTGAGCAAGGACCGCCATTGGAAGCACCTTTGGCTTACAGAATCTTCGGGAATAACTTAGACAGTTTAAGAATTGTGGCGGGGCAAATTGAAAAAATTGTAGCTAACCAAACGGGTACGATTTATGTGGCAAACCCTTTGAAAGTGCAACCAACCGACTTTCGGACGATTATTAATCGTGAAAAAGCGGGACTTTTGGGCGTAAATATTTCGGATATTGACCGTGTTATTCGCTTGGGAGTGGCGGGTTTGAACGTCGGAACATTCAGAGAAGAAGGGCAAACCGACGATTATAACATCAACGTTTCTATCCCACGAAGCAATATAAAACAGGATTTGAGTGTATTTTCTAATTTGTACGTCAATAACGTTTCGGGGACGGCAATTCCGTTGAAACAATTGGTGGAAATCAAGTTTGAAACGTCCCCAACGCAGATTCGACATTTTAATAAAGAGCGATACGTAACGATTACCGCTTCTTTGAAATCAGGGTTTAATACGTCAGTTATCAATAAAGAATTGGTTAAAAAGTTAGCCAATTTCAAATTCCCACAAGGGTTTTCGTATAAAGTGGCGGGAGAAGCCGAGAATGCCGAAAAGTCGTTTGGTGGAATAGGGGTAATTATCCTCATAACTGTCTTTGGGATGATTTCTATTTTAATCTTAGAATTTGGTAATTTTAAGTCCACCCTAATTGTGCTTTCAGTGATTCCTTTGGGCATTGTAGGAGCAATTTTAGCGTTATTAATTGCGGGAGAAACGTTGGGTTTTACGTCAATCATTGGTTTCATCGCTCTAATTGGAATTGAAATAAAAAACTCCCTCCTTTTAGTAGATTTCACGAATCAATTAAGGGAACAGGGCATGGAATTAGATGAGGCAATTCATGAAGCGGGCGAAGTTCGATTTGTTCCGATTCTACTGACATCATTTACCGCCATTGGAGGATTAATTCCGCTGGTTTTGGAATATTCAGATTTGTATTCGCCTTTGGCAATTGTGCTGATTGGCGGTATTATAAGTTCAACTTTATTGGCTCGTTTAGTCACGCCCGTCATGTACAAACTATTACCACCAAGAATTATTGTAAAAATATAATCTTAGGAATTTAGATTATCATAAAATTAATTTTTAATGATAATTTAACGGTAATTATAAAAAAATAACCTTTTTAAGGTATTAAACTGTTCATTATTTCGTTAAACCCGTACATCATTATTAAATTTTTAAAATCCTCAAAGAAATGAAATTCAACACCAGCACTTTGACACAGTTTTTATCACAGAACTTTTATATAAATCCGAGATTAATAGCTCCCCAAAAACGCTTTTATGCCGACTTGGGAATGAACTCTTTGGAGTTTTTGGAAGTAGTTGTTTACTTAGAAAATACGTACGGAATCACATTACCAGACAACGAAATTGACAAAATTCAGACCATCAGACAGTTATCTGAATTGATGGAATCGAACTTGGAAATGGCAGAAGCATAATATAAAAAAAATAGTGGTTGTAGGGTTAAGGCTTGGACGTTTTGTTCAAGCCTTTTTTATACAAAAAATACCCTCCAATTTACTCAGAGGACATTTTTTAATGTATATATCCAGCATTCTGTTTTTCTAAATCGAACAATTCATTAATCACATCTACTAATTGGTCAGCATCGCCACGTTTGCAGGCGGCTTTAAGGTTCAACACGGGCGATTTCATAATTTTCTGAACAATGCTCATCGTAATTTTTTCAATACGGTCAGACTCTTCGGCTGAAAGGTTTTTCAAATGTCTTGAAATTTCCTCTTTTCTGATTTGTTCTAAAGCATTTTTCAACTTATTTATGGTTGGCGAAACCACCATTTCCCTTGACCAATCATTGAACCCAGCAATAGCTTCTTCAATGATTCGCTCAACTTGTGGAATGGCTGCCATACGCATTCGAAGAGCCTCATCGGCACGTTCACGGAGGGAATCAATGTTATAAACTAAAACTCCTGAAATGTCTTCAACGCTGTCTTCAACACTCCGAGGGACGGACAAATCAATAAAGTATTTATACGTTAAAATACCAATTCTATCGATTAATTCTTTTGTAATCAAAGGTTTATCAATCATTACAGACGAAATAATAACGTCTGAACGCCTTACTTCTCTTTCTAAATCTATAAAATCTGCGACTCTAAAATTTCGTCCTGATGCAATTTTTTCTGCTTTTTTACGGGTACGATTCATCACCGTTATCTCAGCAAATTCTTTGTCTGCCATGTTTTTGCAAACATCAATACCAATCTCTCCCAAACCCAGAATTAATACTTTTGGATTGTTGATATTTTGAGTTAACCCTTCGGTTAAAGCAACTGCCGCATACGAAGTTGAAGCTGCACCGTCTCGAAATGAAGTTTCTTGGGCTACTCTTTTATTGGAGAAGAAAATGGTGTGCATCAAGCGGTGAAGGAACGGACCCGCCATGTTCAAATCCGCCGAAATTTGGTAAGATTGCTTAATTTGATTTGGAATTTGCAAATCGCCAACCACCTTTGAATCCAACCCCGTTGCTACATAAAAAAGGTGTTTTACTGCTTCTTCTTGAGCATTGAATTGTTGGAAATGTACAAAATAAGATTCCGTTTCAATAATACCTTTCTGCACCAAAAGCGTTTTAATTAATTCAGTCATAAAATCCCGTTCAGAAGTGTAATAAACTTCCGTACGATTACACGTTGAAACAACCATACACTCTTGAATGCCAAATAAATCCTTAATTTTAATACAAAAGTCTTTTACTTCCCTTTCATTAAGAGCAACCTGTTCACGTACCGCCAGAGGGGCAGATTTATGAGATAAACTAAACGCTTTAAATGTATTTTGCATGGTTTCTTACGAGTCCTATTCAATTTTAACAAAACAATTTATTAAAATGTTTTGTTAAATACCTGAAAATTAAATGTTTACATTATCGAAAAATAATAAAAGTACGCCATTTAATCGGGCTACAAAATTACAACAGGAACGATTATTTTTGTCCTTGAATAAGGGTAATTTTTACTTAAAAATACTAATTTAGAATTAGTATAAATAGTAATCTCTAATTTATTTAATTCTTAGAATTGTACAATTTCAATTTTCGTTGTATAGTTGGGTTTGTTAGGGCTTGTGAGGTATGAATTAAGGCTATGGCACATCAAAAACAACACTCCCCAGAACCTTTTTAGATTGCTTTACAACAAAAAAACCTGCAAAACCACAAGGGCTTCGCAGGTATATCAAATGGGTTAGGGAATGTTTTGTAACTCATGGCATGATTTAAAGTCATGCCATGAGTGCGAAGCTAAAACTTCAAATTAACCCCAAACATGAAATTTGTTCCTGCCTGTGGATAGTAAAAATTTTCGGTAACAGTCTTATTTTCGTATATATAGCTGTACGAATATCCGTTAGATTCGTATAACGTATTAAAAAGATTATTGACCAACAAAGTGAAATTTACTTCTTTCAGAATTTTTCCTTTTACCGTGTAAATCGCTCTTAAATCGTTGGTAAAGTATGAATTCAACTTACGGTTTTCGTTCGTTGTATTGTCTAAATATTGCTTTCCTACAAATTTTGACAAAAATCCTACCTCTAAATTTTTGAGTGGGTTATACAAAATCTGTGAACCAAAAATAGTATTCGGCGAGAAAGAAATATTCGTTTCTGCATATTTGAGTTCTGCATTATCTCCACCGTCATAATTAACAATTATCTCCGTAAAATTTTTAATTTTATTGCTTGAAAAAGTTGCATTTGCATTGATTTTCAATGTTTTAAGTAATTGAATCCCCATTTCAATTTCCACACCTAAACGATAGCTTTCAAGTGCATTCGTACGAATTGCCTCACCTACATCATTAACTTTCCCAGTCAGAACCAGTTGATTTTTGTAATTCATCATAAAACCATTCACCGAAAAAGCTACGTTAGATTTTTGAGTTTTAAAGCCCATTTCCAAATCATTCAAATTTTCAGCCAAAGGAGCTTTTGGTGCATTATCGACAAAATCGGAACGATTTGGTTCTTTATTTCCAACACTAAATGAACCATAAATACTCGTATTTTCAGCCACTTGATAGGTCAATCCCAATTTAGGATTAAAAAACGAATAACTCGAATTCTGAGAAATGTCTTGGAGTTTATCAGCAATTCCTTTCATGGTATAAACAACATTTCTGAATTGCAAATCCACAAAAGCATTTAATTTATTGGACAATTGATAATTGATTTTTCCATATAAATTCAAATCCATCTTTTTTGCATTATTCTCATACCAACGGTAACCTACTGGTACTTTCGGAGCGTCTTTTACGGAGATAACTTCGCCAAAATGAAGACCTTCATATTGATTTAATCCACCACCAATATTTGCTGTAATTTTATCTTTCCCTTGATAATCAAATGAAAAAGTGGTGCCGTAAAAATTATTATCCAACCATTTTCTACGAATAAAATCACTCTTTTTGATAGTCGTTGTTCCGTTTACAACGTTTGGTAAAGCATATTTTTTAAACGCATCAGCTTCTTTAAATTGTTCATAATATCCTTCACCATGTGTGAAATGTAAATTGAAATTAAATGTCCAATCGGAAGATAAAGTGTGCGATGAAAGTAATTGGTAATGATCTTGACGATAATTATCCGTTTGATTTTCGTAAGTATAAAGATTAAAAGTACGATTAGTTTGTAGTAAATTTTCGGGTACGCCCTCCCAAGCTTGATAAGTAATTTCCTTACCAGAAAACACGTTCAGACGAATAAATGATTTCTTGCCAAAATAGGCTCCCGAAAGATAAAAAGATTTTAAATTAGAAGAGGCTCTATCGACGTATCCATCCGACGAAACTCTTGATAAGCGACCATCAATCGTAAACTTATTTTTCAATAATCCCGAACCGACTTTAATTGTATTTTTCCAAGTATTGAATGAACCAGTTGAATTATTGAATTCTGCATAAGCCTCTTTTCTAAATTCGTTAGTTGAGAGATTAACTGTTCCGCCAAAAGCCCCTGCTCCATTGGTAGAAGTTCCCACGCCACGCTGAATTTGGATAGAATTTGTCGAACTTGCCATGTCAGGCATATTAACCCAATAAACACCCTGAGATTCAGCATCATTGAGCGGTATTCCGTTGATAGTCACGTTAGTACGAGTTGCATCAGTTCCACGTATGCGGATGCCTGTGTAACCCACACCCGCCCCAGCATCAGAGGTTGTTACCAATGAAGGCGTAAAGTTCAAAAGTTGTGGAATGTCTTGTCCTAAGTTCTGTTTTTGGATGTCGTCTTTGGAAATATTGGTGTAAGCCATTGCCGAGTTTTTATTGGCACGAGTAGCATTCACAACCACTTCATCGGCGACAAAAGTTGTTTTTTGAAGACTAAAATCAAACGTTTCATCTTTCTGTAAATCAATTAACTTAGTGATTTTTTCAAACCCTAAATAACTAATTTTAAAAACGTAAGAGCCTGATTTTAAATTTTTTAGACTATAAATTCCTTGTTGATTTGTAGCTGTTCCTCTGGTGGAATTTTCCAAAGTTACGGTTGTTCCAGATAGCATTTTGCCAGATTCAGCATCGGTAATTTTTCCAGAAATGGAGAACTGAGCCTTTGTTGAGGAGATAGTAAACAGGAGGCAGGAGACAGTAATTATCGCCCATTTTTTCTTTGTTAAAATTTCAAAAATTAAAATTGATGAGAGACGAATGTTATTTAAGAACTGATAACCAGTAACAAATAACCAAAAACCATTTTTTTTCATTGCTTGAATTTAAGTTCAAGACAGGTAAAGGAGTCAAATCCAGTCAGATTTAACGTACAAAAACCATTACATTTTGTTTGATTGACAAAATTCCCTTCGACAGCATTATACTGCATCAAGTTCAATGGGTATAATCTCAGCCCGTTGTTATGAGGCACCCCTTTTTGTGATTGTGTGACAAAGGTATAAGAAAATATGTTTAAAAAATATAATTTTTAATGTTCAATATGCAATCCTAAATTTTCGAGGAGTTATGATAAATCAATAATGATACCGACAACTTAATACATAAATTTCTTCATCAGATACATGATATACTACACGATGTTCGTCTGTAATCCGTCGAGACCAAAATCCTTTCAAATCGTGTTTTAAAGGTTCTGGTTTACCTCTTCCTTCAAATGGAGTACCGTCTAATTTCTTCAATTAGGTCAGCTAATTTGAAAACACTTTCTTATCATCACTCACCCATTCAACAAAATCTTGATATGCTTTTGTACTAAATCTTATGGTTCGAGACGAGTTCATTAAACTTTGATGATGTAAATATTATATCTTGACCTTGATTAAATTCATTGAGAGATTCTTGAAAATGTTTGGCGTTCGCATCTGAATTAAATAAATATTCTGTTTCATCCATTTCCTCAACAATGATTTTGAGTGGAGAATGTTTAAAATGCCTCTGAATACCCTTCAAGAATCCAAGGGTTAATTCATGAGGTTTAACTTGATATGTTGCTGTCATTACAATACAATTTTATAAACAAATGTGATAATTTTAAATGGAATCGTTCAATTATTTCAATGATTCCTCATGACACCACCAACTTAAATCCTTCTCCATGCACATTGACTATCTGAATACCAGCATCTTCCTTCAAAAACTTACGAAGTTTAGTAATATAAACATCCATGCTTCGGGCGTTGAAATAGGTATCGTCTCCCCAAACCATTTTGAGGGCAAAACTTCTACTGACGGGCTTACCAATGTTTTCACAAAGAAGTTTTAATAATTCAGATTCCTTGACGGTTAGTTTTTGAGATTCACCGTTTAAAATGAGCGTTTGTTTATCAGAATCAAACACAAAATCCTTGATTTTAAAACTCGTAATCTTCTCATTTTGCTCTTCAACTTTCTGACTCCTTCGCAAAACTGCCTGCAGACGAGCCAATAATTCTTCCATCGAAAAGGGTTTTGTCATATAATCATCCGCCCCTAATTTGAAACCTTGGAGCGTGTCTTCTTTCATAGCTTTAGCCGTCAGGAAGATAATAGGCGTATTTTTATCCGACATTCTGACTTCTTTTGCGAGCGTGAAACCGTCTTTTTTAGGCATCATCACATCAAAAATGCAGAGGTCAAAAGATTGTTGAACAAACTTTGTGAGAGCATCATTGCCATCTTTTGCCAAAGTGGTTTCATAGCCTTTGATGGTCAGGTATTCTTGCAATAAAATTCCGAGATTTGGATCATCCTCGGCAAGTAGAATCTTGGTCATTTTGTTAAATTTGGTTTGATGATTTGTTATGTTTGTAAAAAATTTACAAGCTATGTTAAGCAATCTTCAACTCGAAATACTCAAAAAAAATTCCAGACCTCTTCTTGAAAGTCAAGTCTTGGAAATTCAGCAATTATTGGCATATTATTTTATCAAAAATTTGATAATCAAGTAGATACACTTTTTAAAAACAAAAATTAAGAGGCTTCAAAAGTTGATGAATGGCTTGGGGGCATGTAAGAACGCCATATGTACAACCTTCTAATATTATACTCAAATACAATCATAAATATTTGTAAAACAGATTCACATTTAAAAATACTGATGAAAATTAGCTACTTAAAACCCATTTATTACTCCTATTACTTTAAAATAATTGAGGAGAAACTTCTTGACTGGAATCTTGACTCAATTGAAGGGAAAACTCCCAAATATCAAGGCAAAACCACCTCAAATTCACTCCCTTCCCCCAATTTACTCACCACATTAATCCGCCCTTGGTGTTCTTCCACCATCTTTTTTACGTAACTCAATCCTAAACCAAAACCTCTCACGTCATGCACATTACCCGTAGGTACACGGTAGAATTTTTCAAAAATTTGCTTGATTGATTCTTTCGTCATACCAATTCCTTGGTCTGAAACTTTAATAGAAAGTCCCTTTTCAGTATTTTCAGTCGTGATTTTGATAATTGGTTTTTCGGGAGAATATTTATTGGCATTGTCCAAAAGATTAAAAATAATATTGGTTAAATGCACCTCATCAGCCTGAATTTCAGAATTTTCTGCTTGTAAATCAATATCAATTATGCCCTCACGAAGTTCAATTTGTGGACTGATATTCTCCAAAACTCGTTCAATAATTTGATGAACGTTCACCGTTCCCAAATTCAAGCGAACTTCTCCACGTTCCATTTGGGCGGTTTGTAATACCTTTTCCACTTGTGAACCAAGGCGTTTATTTTCATCTCTGATAATTCCCAAATACCTTTTAAACATTGATGGACTCGCCGTAACTGCCTCATCACCAAGCATTTGAGTAGCCAAAGAAATGGTAGAAATTGGTGTTTTAAACTCATGCGTCATGTTATTAATAAAATCATTTTTGATGTCTGCCAATTGTTTTTGCTTTACAATCGTGCTTACTGCCACATAAAAACAACCCAAAACCACCAAAATCAAGAGTAAAGAAGTGGCGTACATCATCCAAATATTCCGAATAATATAACGGTCTTGATTTGGGAAATACACCCGTAAATAACTCTCAGAATTACTATAATCATTCGGGAAAAGATTAACAGAATATGTGTCTTTATCACTCTTCAAACCCGACACTTTATACTTCATCGAAGAGGCATAATGCAAATAACTTGGGTTTTCCAAACTACTTATTCCATACTCAAAAGGAATCCCAATACCCTTCATTTTGACTTCATATCTCAACAATGAATCTAACACTTGATAATTCACACGCTCATAAATACTTCGTTTTTTAAACAAATAATCATTAAAAACCTCCTTTGCCATTTCCGTTTTATTTCGCACTTTTTGGGCAGTTTCAGCATATTGGATTGTGCGATCAATCTGCGGTTTTTTCACCTTTATCTTCTTGGTAATCAGCGGCTTAAATTTATTCATTGAATCTTGAACCATCTGATTATGTCGTTGAATAGCCTCTCCAAAAATTTCATCTATTTGCTTCTGCCCATTCATTAAACTAATTGCATCTTCATTATTCAAATCAATCGAAAATTCCTGGTGCTCTCTAATATCTCCGTTTGGCAAAATCTCAACGCCCTTTGAAACTAAAATATCAGAAGGAAATTGGGGCTCTTTCATTTTACCTAAATTCATGGCTAATGATGAATTATTGGGAACAACAGGACGTAATTTCTTTTTGATTTTTGATTTTTGTTCCACAGGTTTTGCAATTGCCCTTAATTGCTTTTGATTTTCGTCAGAAGCAATTTTCCTTTGCATAAAATAATACATCTCTTGTTGCGATAACTTTCTGACAACCTGTTGCATCGCATCACGCACATCGCTCCCAAATTGGTCATTTTTGGAACGCACCGTGAACCCCAACCAAAACATCTGGAAGGCAATTAACCCTAATAATGCGAAGGACATAAGGGCAATGATATATTGTATTTTACGTTTAGTCATTTGTGTTTAGGGATTAGGATTTAGCGGTTGGATATTAGTATTTTCGACGAAATGTCCTTCAAACTAAAACTTAATCACTAAGACTCAACACCTTTCATGCAACATTTTAAAAACTATTGTATCTTTATCTCGCCAGCAAAATTAACGTAAAACTCATTCAATATATTTGCTTTAACATCTTTTAACAGCAGGTAAGGATTTGATATTGAGATGGTTCGTTAAATTCGTCATTAGAATGGCACGCATTATGGAACGTAGATAACAATCGTATTTAATCAATTAGAAAAATGAAAAACATCATCACAACCGCTTTAATGCTGACATTGGGAATGTCGGCGATGGCACAAAAAAGTATTTCCCAGAATATTGACGAAAAGAATGGCAAAATGACCATCCACATTGAGTCTTCAGAAAATGGCAGAAAAGAAGTTTTCGACAAATCTTATGACATCGCAGGCATGAGCGATTCGGAAAAAGATAGACTCATTAATCGTATTACCGATTCTCTTTCTAATCCTTTGGGAGAGGGAAGAAATAAGCAATTCAAACTTAAAATTGATAGATATGACAACCGAGGTAGAGGTTCAAACGATGATTCAAACCATTCATTTTCGTTAAATTCCCCACAGGGGAAAAGCAAGAAAAAAATGCAGGTTTATAAAGATGGTAAGCGAATTGAGAAGGATTTGGATGGTGATGGAGATAATGATCTAACGATATTCTTCAAAAATTTTGGCGATGATATGGAAAAAAGATTTAAGAATTTTGATGAGAGAAAAATGCTTAGTTCAATTGAGCCGATGGTAAAGAACTTTAGAGGAAATTTCGATGTGGACCTAAAAGATTTTGATTTTTTAAACGAGTCAAAAACTGTAAAAGCCCTTAAAATTTATCCAAATAAGCCTTTTGATAATAAATTGAACCTTAAATTTCATGCCCCAGTGAAAGGTGATGTGAATGTAATCGTGACGGACATAAACGGAAAAGAAGTCGGTTCTCAAAAATTTAAAGATTTTCAAGGAGATTTCATGGGGCAAGTTGATTTGAAGAAAAACGTAAAAGGAACTGTTTTTGTAACTGTTACGCAAGGCGAAGATGGAACTTCAAAGCGAGTAGTGATTGAGTAATATTTACAGGGGCGTACAAGCATGACCAACGGGAGTACGCTACACGCCCCTACAAATAAATCACCTCTACAACCTAAATATAAAATGCGTTTGCAGAATATTCTCTTCGTCAAATTCAATCAAAGTTGGTCTCTGTCGGTGATTCCACATATAACCCGTTTCAAATGCGAAATGTGGCGTAAAAGCATGATTATAAGCAAGATACAATTGATTTTGACTAAAAGAATTCGCTGGTAAATTTGGCGGAATATTATAAAGTGCCTCTTCGCTAACGAAAACGGTATTTTTTTTATTCCACGAATAACGCATTTGCAGGCGTAATCTCGCTCGTCCTTGTTCATCTCCCCAAGTTCCATTATTCCGTTTAAAAATCCGATATTCATACCCTAAACGTGAGCGAAAAGTCCATTTTTCAGATAATTTTTTTGACCACTCTCCGAAAAAAGAAGGTCTAATTTCCCATCTATCAACACGGTTCAAATCAGTATTTTTCGCATAAAGTGGATAAGTGTGAAGTAGAAACGGAGCAAATGAAAGAGCAAAGTTTTTGATTCGATAAATGGTTGTAATTCTGTATCCTTCCATAAGTTTTAGGGCAAACGGATTGGCATTTAATGTACTAAAATCACTTTGTCGCCTTAAATGCACATCGGCAGTAATTTCTAAATGGTCATTGATTTTCTTTTGGATTAAAATTCTATTCCAAGATGTGAAATGTTCATAATGTTGAGCATGGCAAACATTGCGTACAAAGGATAAAATTATTAAAATAGTAATTGTTTTACGCATAAAAAATGTTGTTGAAATGGATACAAAACTATTTCAAAACACTTTAAAATCCTATCTCTACTCGTTGTTAAGGCTTAATTTTTGCGTAAAATTACTGGTTTAGTGAACGTTGTAAATCAAACAAAATCAGGTATTTATGGAAGCAATTACGTTTTTTATATATTTTTTTTTCAGTAAACATTTGCATACAAAATCTGAAAACACTAATTTTGCATCACAATTCACCAGTACAATATGCGAAAGTAGCTCAGCTGGTAGAGCGCAACCTTGCCAAGGTTGAGGTCGCCGGTTCGAACCCGGTCTTTCGCTCAGCTTATTTTAGGCACCG
>JAYVRF010000218.1:0-13104 GCA_043756925.1 Arcicella sp.
TGAAACTATATAATCATTTGTTAACATCAAAACTCGCCTTCTCTTTATTATTTTAATTCGGTGAAAGGGGGCATAAAAAAAGATAGATTAAGCCAAATATAAACTTTTATATTTGGCTCAATCTATTTAAAAATTATTCTTTAAACCAATTATAAACGGCTAAACTTAAATTCCTGTCTGCAATTTACTACTCGCAGTGCTATGAATTATCTTGGCATTCGTTTTAATTTCTACGTTCTTGGCTGTTCCTTGATTGAGAATCGTTACGTTATGATTGTTGTTAATAATCACGCTATCTCCCGCCAAGGGGCTAATGCCACCCATCCAAGTTGAGCCGCTTTCCCAATTACCCGAAATAATACTGATAATGGTTCCTCCGATTCTACTGCCTTGGAATTCATACGCCCCAATATCAACAATACCACCGTTAAATCTCCTTAAATTTCCAACTAAATCCTTTTCTGTCAGGGTGATAGTTCCGTTTTCTCCTCCATCAATGGCTGGTGAAGTATTGATTATAGAGTTATCACCCGCCAATGTTGGAGAAAGTCCCGAGGGAGTCATATTGACAAATTTAGGATTCAAGTTCAAATTTCCAATGCCTGGATAACCACCTTCCACGATGCTGTTTGTCGTGATTGATTGCGTATCGTTGAAAGGTAAAATATTACCCCACAAAATGCAGTTTTTGACAACTGGGCTACTGGTTGAATTGAAAATTGCTCCGTTATATCCTCCATTACCTGCAATGGTTACGTTCGTAAATATTGAATTGGAACCATTATTATAGACTGCTCCGCCCGTTGCTTTATTACCCGAAAACAACACATTTTTATAGACTGCATTACTTCCAAGATGATAGGCTCCTCCGCCAAAAGTTGATTCATTGCTCATAATCATACAGTTCATAAAAGTGGGATTACTATTATTTGTAGCAAAAATACCTCCTCCCAAGTTTCCTTTGTTGTTGATAACCGTGCAATTAGCAATCATTGGCGAACTGCCATTATCTAACGCAATTCCACCACCATCATTCTCCGAAACGGGTAGCATGGCTGAACTTGGAAATACAAGACTGGTTGGAACGGTAAAATTAGAATTTCCGTCTCTGATTGTAAAACCATCCAATCTGGTTGTATTGCTTGCCGAATTAAATAAAACAACGTGGAAAGAATTGTCTTGCGGATTGGCAATTGTACCAATTTCTCCACTCAAAATGGTTGGATTTGTGTTGAAATTTCGTTGCGTTAATAAAGTTTCTGTTCCCACAAAACCACCATAGACCACTGCCCCACTCGGAATACTGAAAGAGATAGTTTTACTAATCGTTCTGGTTGGTTTATAAGTGCCTTGTGCCACCCAAATCTCCGTTCCCGTTGGTGCGGCAGCCAAAGCCGTTTGCAAATTACTGTAAGCCGTTGCCCAAGTTAAACCATTTTGAATTGGAGCGGCAAAATTTGCTTGATTTACAAACACAACCGTTGCTGCAGGACCTGTTACAGTAACCGTTACATCATTACTCCTTGGACTTAAACAAACTACTGCACCCACTGTTTGCTCACATTTTGCGTAATATTGTTTATCGGCAGTTGGTGAGACGGGCATCGTAACTGCCACATCTCCAACGGTTTCATACCATTTCAAAACAAATCCTGCACCCGTACAACCCGTTGCCGTAAGCGTAACTGAACCTCCAAGCACAATGCTTGCACCCGTAGCAACGGGAGCGGCTGGAGTTAAAACGGTTACGTTTGTTATGGCTGTACTCGAACAAGTTGTGGTTGAGTTACTTGCCGTCACCGTGTAAGTTATTGTTGATGAAGGACTTACACTTACGGTCTGACCACTCAAAGCCCCTGGATTCCAAACGTAATTATTTGCTACGCAAGCCACATTTAACTGTCCTCTTACTTCACCGCCTGGAAAACTTGCATTGTGAATATTGATATAAGTATTTCCTGCTAATAATGCCGTTGCTTGAACTGGAGTAATAACGCCACTATAATTAAAAGTTCCTGACATTGAAGCTGGAACTCCTGAGAACCCAATGATTGGGAGTCCATTTACGCCCACAGCGGCATTATGAATATGCCCAGCCGAAGCATTGGCAGCTAATCCATTAAATGAAACCGTTAAATTTAATTGATTCGTTGATGGATTAAATGTTCCCGTTACGCTCCCTGATGCAGTTGAAGCATTGGGTGGCACTTCTGATGCTCCACTCAAAGTCGCTGTTACCGTTTGCAATACACAAATGGCTGTTAATGTTGCACTTGAACCCACGCAAACGGTTTGGTTGGCACTGGCTGTAACAATCGGAATTGGATTTACGGTTATGGTTGCCGCACTCGAATAGCCTTGTCCGACTGGCAGAATACTTGAACCGCAAGGTGTTCCTTGTACGATTGCTCTGAACTTTGTTGTTTGTGTAAGATTGGAATAATTTTGGGTAGTTGTGGTATTTGCAATTGCCACCACCGTTGTGAAATTATCAACTGACGATTCCCAACTTACCACCGTCCCTAAATGTCCGCTCAATGTTAAAGTTCCTGCATTAGTACCCGCACAAACCGAAGCATCCGCCGTTACTGAACCTGCCACTACCACACTAAGACTTACCGTTATGGTTGCAGGCGTTGAATTGGCTGCCGCACAACTTCCATTCTGAACAACTGCTCGATATTTTGTTGTTTGGGTAAGATTCAGATAGGCTTGAGTTGTTGTTGTATTTGCAATCGTTATAATCGTTACAAAATTATCAATCGAAGATTCCCATCTTAAAATACTACCTGTATGTCCTGCCAAAGTCAAAGTTCCAGCATTACTGCCTAAACAAACGGTTGCATCAGGACCTACTGCCCCTGGTGTTGTTGCTGTAACGTTAAACGTTGTGGTTGCTCGACACGATGGACTTGCTGCGGTTGCTACATAAAATGGAGTTGAACCAACGGTTGCTGTGTTTGGAATACCTGAACCTGCCACTCCAACTGGATTGAAAACATCACCTGTAAATATAGCTACTCCTCCCGTGGGTACTGTAAACCAATCATTTACTCCCCCTGGGAAAATAGGAGTCCCGCTTGTAAGGGTGAAAGTACCTGTAACCCCATTATTGTATGTACTTATCACAAACACGTAAGTAGTTCCAGCAACGAGATTATGCGTTAATTTTGATGAATACTGCAGAAGTCCGCTGTCATCATCTCCTCGCAAAAAATTGGTTGCAGGTAGAGCAGGATTAAATGAAGTTTGATATAAAGTGAGGTAAGTATCGTAGATATCAGACCCTGTTAGGTTTGCTGCCGTTATTTCAAAGGTTATAGCATCAGAAACTGGGGCAACAAAAGTAATAGTTTTATAATAAACGGCTGTACCAATAGTTGATGCCGAATAAACAGTTCTATTATTACCATCACCCCTCCTGTAGGTTGCCCCCGCAACAATACTACTACTAATATTATTTCCAAATGCCGCTGGAACAACTAACCCTTCCCCAGTAGGAACGGTAGCGTTTTGGCAAACTGAATAAGTGGCTACCGTAGGCACCAAAACAGGATTTACAACCACATTAACAGGTTGTTGTGTGGGTGTTCCTCCGCAAGCATCTGGGCTTATTATAAAAAAGTACGTTACCGTAATTGGAGCGGCGGTTGTATTAATCAGCGTTTCATTGATAGTTACTGAACTGGCACTTGCCGCAGGATTACTGATGCCCGCAACTGCTGCCCGAGTCCAAGCGAAAGTAAATGTTCCAGCAGCTCCCGTAGTTGCAGTGTAGGCAAAAGGACTACTTGAACATACAGTTGCTGAATTTGGCGAACTTAATCCTGGTCCAGAGATTGGCGTATAATCTTCCGTTACCACACGGTCATTAGCTGATGTTCCCGTTGAAGCCAATGCTCCTAAGCCTCGGCGAGTAAATGCCCGACTGATAGCACAACGATAACGACCCCCAAAAAGCATTTGGTCGGCTTGCAAAATGGCATCACGAGCTTGCACAAAACTGGGGCTACAAGGTTGCAAACGTAAACCTTCATTTACCAATTTGAGGGCAGCAACATTACCTTTCATATTAGTAACACTGGCGGGTGTATTATAGATATCGTTTACAATAATATTATCCTGCAAAATAATTTCCCAAGTCATATCCCAAAGCATCGTTGCCCAGATTGAACCAATGCCATGAGGTTGAGAGAAAAGACCCCCATTGGCAACCCCCGCATAAGTAACAAGGGGATTGATATTGGTTTTATCGTAAGAATATCTAAAAGGACGAATTCCGTTTCCAGTGATTGGTTGCCCCAAAACGTAAGTACCAATTCCACGAGGAATATTGGCACTTGCCACAGACGGTGTTAAAGATGACCAGTTAGTTGTTGTCATTAATGCCAAATAGTCACTCCATCCTTCTCCCGCTTGTTCTGCATTTTGAAGACAGGTCACAATAGCAGGACCACCCGTGAGACGGTTCGACCAACCATGACCGTATTCGTGGGCAATTACACCATTATCAAAATCCGAATCGGGTTGATAAGCGGGACTTCCTGCATTGCTGAAAATAAACATTTGCATCCGAGGACTTAAACCATCGGGAGGCGTAGAAAAATTGGCATTATTTGTTCCGCTACCATCCTGAGCATCTGCAAATACAAAATCGTTTCCTGCTCCACCACGGGTCATATTGTCTTTCTGAAAATTACCTCCTGGTTCATCAAAACCAAATTTCCAAAGAATATTGTGCATCACATTATTCCAATAAAAAATGTTAGTGATGGCAGCATTTCGGTTGGCGGCAGCCGTTCCAGTTGCTTGTGTGTAAGGAAAATTAAAATCTAAGGTTGCTGAATTTGGACTGGCTCCAATCGTTGTTTCATTGTCAGCCGCCAAATCTTCTTTAGCAAATACGTTATTTCCACGAGTATTCGTAAAATTGGTTGTGCCATCATTATGCCATCCATTCGTTGCACCAGGACCCGTGCCAGTGGGAACAAATTTGGTGTAAGCATTCAATACAGAGGTTAATGCACCATGATTTGGGCTTTCTAATGGGTAATCAAAAACACCATAACTGTTCGCAACAAGCGTTTTTGAGGTGGTCGAATTAGGTATTTTTTTATCAATACAAATATGATTGGCTCTGTTATGTTCTGGTGTTCCAAAATTACAGTGAATTACATCATCAAAAACTTTTACTACATTCCCAGAAAGAGCATCAATTTGAACATTCCAGATATTCTGCCCGTCTTTCGTCATAATTCTAACATTCCACGTAAGAACAACTTTCGATTTTATTTTCTCCCCGTCGTTTTCTTCTGTAGGAAACCAATAAAGTTTTACATCAATTTTATCATTTGAAATAGCTGGATCTAAATACAATGCTTTGTTAATAATACCATTAGGGAGTGTTGTTGAACTTACTTCGGTAATTTGAGTAATACCACTCGCCGTAAGGTTTACGCTCGCAGCCGCTTTTTGTAAGGCTTGGACAGGATTCACCAACGTTTTAAGTTCTCCAAATGGCACTTTGGAAGCCAAACCAGCCACAAAAGTATTAGTAACATAATCAACTTGACCGCTATTTAAAGTAACGTTCAACAGTCCATTATAGACTTCAACTGATTGATAAGTTTGATTGAAATAAATGTGATACCAGCCTGTTGTTGGCGAAAGGTAAGCACTTGAAACACCCATTTCAGCAATATCGACAGTTGTCAGATTTTGCTTAACTGCATTAGCTGTAAGATAACTTTTAGCAGTAACTATTTCAGTTTGTGCCTGCACAGAAACAGTAACGAAAGCATAAAATATCATTATGCTTAAGATGAGTAAGTTTTTTTTCATATAATTAAGTTCATTAAATTGTTAGTTTATAAGTAATTGACATTTGGTAATTTTAAAAAGAAATAAAGGTTATTATAATTTATATCTTTCTGTATATCAATCACTTAAAATAATTTCTATTATTTATTATACGGTTAATTTTATTGAAGATAACACGGTAAAACGGTAAAACGAAAAAAGAGACCTCCGCCTCTTTCATTATTTCTTTTCATTTCGACATCTATCCGAACAATATTTTACTTCCTCCCAAACGTTTTCCCATTTCTTTCGCCATGTGAACGGACGCCCACAGGTTATGCAGATTTTGGTTGGTAAATCAGATTTCTTTTTCATTTTCATAACCCGTAATTTTTTAAAACTTTAACCATTCCCCTTTCTCCCGCATCACTTGTTCAATCACATCTCTCACTGCACCTTTTCCACCATTTTTAGGCGAAATATAATTGGCAATTTCCAAAATTTCATCGCATGAATCAGCGGGGCAAGTGGCAAAAAGATTTGGGCGAGACATGACTTCATAATCGGGCAAATCATCACCCATGTATAAAATATTTTCTTCCAAAATGCCCGAATCAGCCAACCAGCCCTGATAAATCTCTAATTTACTCTTCCCACCCGAACCCATAAAAACATCGTGGATTTTGAGGTTTTGGAGTCGTTTACGCACGCCTTCGTGTTTGCCCCCCGTTATAACGCATATCCTGTAACCTGCCTGAACTGCCCGTTCCAAAGCGTACCCATCCCGAATATAAAAAGTACGATAATGCTCGCCAGTTTCTAAAACATGGACATTTCCATCGGTCATTACACCATCAATATCAAAGACGAAGGTTGTGATGTTTTTAGGGAATTTTTGGGTCATTTTGTTGTAAGAAAGGTTTTAACTGAGACGCACAGTCCTGTCTTTTAAAATTTGACTGGTTGGAAACCCAATATCGTTTAGTTAATAGATTTAGATTATTACGATTTGGAAGGAACTTCTCGAAAGTTTTAAACCCCTAACGGAGTTATTTCGGGAAGTTAATCGGCTTAACTAAACGACATTGGGTTGGAAACCTGTCCTACATTATTTCTTCTTCAAAATCCCCTCCGACAAAACCCGATAAATTTGTTGATAATCAGGTTGTTGTTTCAGAAAAAGGAGTTGTTGATTAATAATTTTATTATCTCCTCTGCGGGCGGGACCCGTTTGGGCTTTGAAAATATCCTCCGAAGCCATTGCCTTTCTAAAAGTTTCGTTGATTAACGGCTTCAAAAGGTCGAATTCTAAATCATTATCTTTCACAATTTCTTGGGCAATTCCCCAAAGATGATTGGTGAAATTACAGGCAAAAACTGCCGCAATATGCAGCACACGCCGCTCTTCGGAATTCACCACGTAGGTAATATCCGAAATATCCTGCCCCAAATCTATGAGTACTTTTTCAACGGTTTCATCCTCCGATTCTATGCAAATTGGTACTTCTGAAAAATCTATTTTGAAGTTTTTTGTAAAAGTTTGTAATGGATAAAAAACGCCTGTTCTAATCGAAACATCGCTGTTTATCCTCAACAATTCATCTAATTCTTCCAATGATTTACTGCCTGAAGTATGCACTAACATTGAGTCCTCAGGAAGAACCAATTGCTTAACGACTTCAATCATAGAATCGTCGGTTACACACAGAAAAAAAACTTGGGCAATGGATTTTGAGAAGTTTAAATCTCGGTGAACTTTTGCATCGTAGAGATGTTTGGTCAGGTCTTCGGCATTATTGGTGTTTCTACTAAAAACTTCTTCCACGCCATGCCCTGCGTTTTCAAGTGCCTGTGAGAGATGCCACGAGACATTTCCTGCCCCGATGAATGATATTTTCATTTAAAGATTTGCTCGTAAGTATCTGAATTAAAACCTATTACAACAATTTTATCGTTTTCAATAATAGGGCGTTTTATCATAGAAGGCTTTTCCATCATAAGTTTTATTGCACCACTTTCATCCGAAGACTTCTCTTCGGATGAAAGTTTTTTCCAAGTTGTCCCTGCCCGATTGATGAGTACGTCCCAAGGTTTTTGTGTAAGCCATTCTTGGATTTTTTCTTCCGAAATGCCCGATTTTTTATAATCATGAAACTCATAAGGAATGTTATTTTCAGTAAGCCAATCGAAGGCTTTTTTCATAGTATCACAATTTTTGATGCCGTATATTTTGTACATACTTTATAAAAATAAAATTAATGTTATGATTATCAGTTAGTTATATTAACATATTTGAGAAGCATTACAAAGATATTTTAAAATTTACGAAAAAAAGAAATGTTCAGGCTCAAAAAAGTAAATTAATCTAATCTAAAAATAATCAAATATAAAACAGATAAATATATTACAAATGGATTAAAATTGTAGCATCGAATCGCAAGTCATTAGAATATACATCGTCACATAATTGAACTTTTAGAGTAACAAGTCCCATCGGGACGAACGATATATTACCAACGGATTTTAATCCGTTGGTTTAAATTCAAAAACATTTCTGTAATTTTAAGCTAATCAAACCGTTATTATTCAAAATTTTCTCAAGTATCTGTGAAAAAAATACTACCATATATTCTTCTGTTTTTAAGCATCATTTTCTCCCAAAAAACGGTTGCCCAAAATTCCGTCTTAGCCAAAGGAAATTGGATAAAAATTGGCGTAATTTCTTCTGGAATTCATAAATTAGATGCAAATTTCTTGCAAAAATCAGGGTTAAATCTTGCTCAAATCAACCCACAAAACATCAAAATTTATGGAAACGGAGGCGGAATGTTGCCCCAAGCCAACAACATTCCAAGAGCTAAAGATTTAATCGAAAATGCCATTTCCGTAGAAGGAGAAGCCGATGGAAGATTTGATAATCAAGATTTTATCTCGTTTTACGGGCAAAGTCCACACAGAATATCTTACGATTCCCTTGCCAAATCTTTCAAACATCAATTCAATATTTATTCCGATACCACTTTCTATTTCCTGACCGTTTCCGATACTAAAGGACTACGAATTAAAGACCAAAATTCCATTTCTGCAAACCAAGAAATCACGGCTTTTGATGATTATGATTTTCATGAAATTGACCGCAAAAATATTCTCGCCCAAGCACCTTTTGCAGGTTCGGGACGTGAGTGGGTAGGAGAGGAATTTGGTGGAAATAAAGAACAGGATTTCATCTTCAATTTCTCAGGCATTCAACCTAAAACTTCTTTGAAAATCACCGCATCAATGGGGGCATCCTCCTTAGGTCAAACAGAATTTGTGTTGAAACTTAATAAAGATAGTTTGGGTAATATTCCCTTAGATTATATTAGAGACGATAGATATTATGATAAAGGAACGTTCAACATAAAAACTTTTATTGTCGATTCGGATAAATTTACCATGGCTAATGATTTAAAACTACGTTTAATTTATCGGATAGGACTGTTGAAAGTGGGCATTGGCTATCTAAATTTTGTAAGTATAGAATCCGTGAGAAGTCTAAAATTATACGGGAATCAAACCATTTTCAGGTCTTTGGAAAGTCTTAAAAATCCATCTTCAAGATTCACTTTAAATGAATCATCCACAAGTCTGAAAATTTGGGATATTTCTAATCCGCAGATTCCTCAAAATCAAATTTATACCTCACAAAACCAAAAGCTAAATTTTGGCGTAAGTACATCAACTTTAAAGGAATTTATTGTTTTTAATAACATTAATTTCTTTGAACCCATTTCCGTTCAAAAAATTAACAATCAGAATCTTCAAAATCTTGAAGTGCCTGATTTATTGATAGTTACTTCTGAAATTCTTAGAAAACAAGCCAATCGTTTAGCGGAATTTAGAAGACAAAATGACAAATTAACAGTGCAAGTGGTTTCCACCCAAGAGGTTTACAATGAATTCTCATCGGGCAAGCAAGACATTACCGCAATTCGGGATTTTATGAAGTTTTTATATGACCGTAATCCCTTGAAAATGAAGTATTTATTACTTTTTGGTGATGCTTGTTACGACTATAAAAAACGAGTAAATGTTGTGGATGATGTAACGAAAGAAATTTATATCCCAACGTATGAAAGTCGAGAATCATTAAACCCAATTTATAGTTATAATTCGGATGATTATTTCGGATTTTTGGATAATAATGAAGGTGAATGGATAGAAAACTCCGCTGGCAATCATACCCTTGAAATTGGCATTGGTCGCTTGCCCATAAAGAGTGTTCAGGAGGCAAAAAATGTAGTTGATAAATTGATTTATTACAGTTCAAGTAAGAACACTTTGGGCGATTGGCGAAGTAAAATTGCCTTCGTTGCTGATAATGGTGATGGTAATATTCATCAAGAAGATGCAGATGTTTTCGCTAAAAAAATTAATTTGCAAAACCCTGATTATCAGACCAATAAAATCTATGTTGATGCTTTTCCTTTAGTAGTTTCACCAGGCATACAACGTTCACCAGAAGCAAAGAAAAGCCTAATTAAGACTTTACAACAAGGAGTTTTGATTATGAATTATAACGGTCATGGTTCAGAAGAAGGCTTAACGGATGAACAAATTTTGAGGGTTGGCGATATTCAAGGGTTTACTAATTATAACAATATGCCTTTAATGTTCACCGCCACCTGCCAATTTGGACGTTTCGACGACCCAAACCAAGTATCAGGTGCAGAGCTTGCCATACTCAATCCAAATGGAGGAGCAATTGCCTTATTGACCACTACCAGACCCGTTTTTCAAAATACAAATTTTGTCATAAATAAAGCGTTCTATGAATCAGTTTTTAAGCCAATAAATGGTAAGATGCCACGGTTGGGCGATATAATAATTTATACCAAAAATAATAGTTTTAAAGGATTGTTTCAAAACGTAGTTAATCGTAATTTTTCCCTATTAGGCGACCCATCCATGCGATTATTATATCCTGATAATAAAGTAGTTATTACAAAAATTAATAATAGAAACGTTACAAAAAACGATACTTTAAAAGCATTGAGTAAAGTGAATTTAGAAGGCGAAATTAGGCTTTTTGGCACGCAAACAAAAGCAAATAATTTCAATGGAACGGCTCAAATTAAGGTGTACGACAAACTCAAAAACCTACAAACATTAGGAAGCGTTGGAGGTAAATTTGCGTATCAACAATACCAAAATTTACTATTTGAAGGACAAGTAAAAGTACAAAATGGTAGCTTCAATGGCACGTTTATTGTCCCAAAAGATATTAACTACCAATACGGCGAAGGGAAAATATTTGTCTATGCTCAAACAACTGATGCAACCAATGATGCGGTTGGTTCGTCTAATCCAATAATAGGAGGAGCATTCAACGAAAATTTATTTGATAATCAACCACCAAAAATCAATTTGTTCTTAAACGATGAAAGTTTCGTTGAGAACGGAGAAACCAGTGAAAGCCCACTTTTTATCGCACAATTATCCGATGAAAACGGATTAAATTTAGCAACCGATGGATTAGGTCACGAAATGGTTTTAACAATTGATGATACCGCCAAAGTGGTTGTAAATCAATATTTTATCAATAAATTGGATGATTACAAAAACGGAGAAATTAAATATAATCTTAAAAATTTATCCGAAGGACAACACCAATTGAAATTAAAAGTTTGGGATACTCACAATAATTCAGCCGAATCTTCGTTACAATTTAGTGTCATTCCGAATAAAAATAATATCTTAAGTAACGTATTTTGTTACCCTAATCCTTTCAACCAATCAACCAATTTTAGTTTCGAACATGAACGAGTAGGCGATGATTTTAACATAACAATCGAAATTTATGATAGTTATGGGCGACTAATAAAACAGTTCAACGAAAATGCGTACAAAATTAGCAGTCCTTACGACAGAATTTTGTGGAATATTTCAGAAGATTCCATTCCAATTGTTACTGGTAACTACTTTTATCGTATTTTTGCAAAGTCACTAACATCCACATATCAAGCAACAGGTAGTGGTAGAATGATGTCCGTTAAATAATTTTAGGGAGTTAATTTTTCAGTATATTTTGTTTAAACCTTGTTAATTGCTTACTTTTGACAATACTGAACTGAATTCTTTTATTGATATTACACAATGCGTTGTTAAGCCTCGTTCCGAGAAACTTTAACCTTAAAGACAATGATTAAAAATGTTACTAACGCTCTGAGAGCGTCTTTGATGCTTGGATTAACAATGTCGGCTGCGAATGTTTTCGCTCAGACAACTGTGCCTCTCACACGAAGTGAAGTTCCTTCGCCTTCTATACCCTCTTTAATTCTTACTCCCGATGCTCGTTCAGCGGCAATGGGAGATGCGGGTGTAGCAATTTCTGCTGCTGACGGAGATGCAAACTCAATCTTTTGGAATCCTGGAAAAATGCCTTTTTCTAACAAAGATATTGGCGTTTCTGTATCGTACACTCCTTGGTTACGCCAATTAGTGAATGATATGGCTCTCTTAAATGCCAGTTTTTATAAGAAAATAAAGAACAATCAAGTGGTTGGGGCTTCAATTCACTATTTTGACCAAGGACTTTTTCAAGCAACAAACAGCACGGGGCAGTCTTTGGGTAATTATAATTCAAAGGAATATGCCATTGCTCTTTCATATTCTCGTAAGTTATCTGAAAAATTAGGCTTGGGTGTAAACATTAAGTACATCAATTCAACTTTATTTACAGGTTCAATTGGCGGAACATCAGTACAACCAGCTTCAACAGTTGCGGCGGATATTGGTTTATTCCACACTTCAAAAAGCGATAAGAAATGGAATACCAACTGGGGTGTAATGATTCAAAATATCTCTGGTAGAGTTTCTTATGGTGGAACAGAGTCTAACTTTATTCCAACAAATTTCAAGGCAGGTATTGCAACAACCAATATGATTGATGCACATAACAAGTTTACTTTGACAGTTGATGTTAATAAATTAATGGTTCCAACGCCAAAATACGTTAATGGTATTTTGCAACAGCCAAGTACAGCGATTGGAGGAATTTTAGGCTCATTTGCTGATGGAAATGATTTAGAAGAAATAAATGTATCATTAGGTGGTGAATACGTATACAATGATTTGTTTGCGGCTCGTGCAGGTTACTTTTTCGAAAATGCCAATCAAGGTGGTAGAAAATATTTTACCGCAGGTTTTGGTGTGAAATTAGAAAAAAAATATGGTTTAGACTTCGCTTACTTGATTCCGACAACAACTGGAAGTCCATTAGCTCAAACGTTGAGAATTTCTCTCCATGCTAATTTCAACTCTGCT
>JAYVRF010000219.1:0-13060 GCA_043756925.1 Arcicella sp.
GAAGAAGCAAGGAAATAGACTTTTTTACCAGCACGAATAAAATATCTTGGATTAGAGTTACTTTCTTTATCATGCTGCCAATCATTAATAGTTTGTTGAGCATTCACATAAAATGCCGATAGGCAGAGAAATAAGATAGATAGATTTTTCATAATTCCGTGTTTAATATTTTCAATTAGACAGACGTTTTATTGATGAAAACAGTTGCATCACATTTATTAGATTTTACAATTTTCTCAAAATTTTACCTTAATTATCTGTTAGATTTAATGGTCTTCTTCAACACTCGTGAATAACTCGCTAAGTTATTTTTATTTATAATTAACTGATAGTCAGATATTTAAATTGCTGTTACACGATATTCCGTGAAAATACAGACCACGAAAATACAAAAGAGGGCTTCGTTTTGAACAAAGCCCTCTTTAAAATCATTTTTTCATTTCTTGTTCCGCCTCAGTTTCTTCGCTTCTGCCAATAATTTCTTCGCCTCATCTCGTTGCGTAGCTTTGCGGTCGGTGTCGTCAATCACTTGCTTAAAATACTCAATTGCCTTATCATAATCTTGTTCCTGCGAGGCAATTTTCCCTAACGCCACCATCGAAGACCAATAATATCCTGAACTTGTAGTGCCTGTATTTTTGGCAAATTCAATCGTTTTCAAATAATATTCTTTGGCAGTTTTCATGTCCTTGTCATAGTTATAGGCATAATACGCCAAGATGTATGCCGCATAACGTCCACTCACGCCTTCATATCCTGCATATCGCTCATCAATTTTCTTCAAAATACTTTTAGATAGCGTTTTAGCTTCATTTACATGACCCAACACGAAGGCACTACGAGCATGGAAACGCTCAAAAAAAGGATTATCTGGATAAGATTCGTGGGTGTATTTTGCCAAATTCAATGCCTTTTCATTCATGTTTTCAATCCCATAAATCTGCAAAAGGAAATAACGAGCTTCGGTACGGGTATAAAAAGCATTAAAACTTACCTTTTCTAATTGTGTAATTCCTTTGGGTTTGTCGCCTTTCGGAAACAACCAAAGTACGGGACGAAGCAAAGGATAATTTTCTTTTACGTAATAAAAATAATAATTATACAAGCCGTCGCCAAACATCAATTCTGGACTGAAATCAGCAAAAGAGCGAGATTTATCTAAATATTTTAGCGCATTTTTAGCCGCAAAAGTTGCCTTCGACCAATGCTTTCTTTCCGAATGTAAACGACCTTTAAAAGCATACGCCGCTGCCATGAAAAATGCTGCTTCGGGGTTTTCAGAATCGTCCCAAATCTTTTCAGCTTTCTGAATACTTTTATCCATGTAAGCCAAGCATTTTTCGTCATAAACCACGTTTTCAGTATTTGGGACGATTTTCCACCACTCCATTAAACCCATTAAAAATTCGGGAAGTGGATGGTCTGGATATTTAACTTTCAGATAGGTAAACTCTTTTTCGGCTTCGTAGAACTTGTAATTATACATATGATTGATGGCATTTGTTGCCTCAATCTGCACTTCACTGGTGAGCAAGAGCATTCCTTTCGAGCGTTCTTTTTCTGCCCTTTCAGTATCTTTCCACCATTGAGCTGATGCTGTTTGTGCATTAATTACAAACAACAAAAACACTGAAAATATCTTCATAATTGTACTAAAATTTAACTCTTTCTTCATTTTTTGTGTATCTTATTTTGATGCAAAACTAACGAAAATATGAGGTAAAAAGTATTTAGTCAGGGTACATTTTAAGGAATACTAAAAACATGACTTTTATCAGTTCTCAACCTGACAAATACCCATATTTCCGCTGATTCTCCTCATATTTCTTTCGTCCACATTCCTTCAATTTTGCATTAATAAATCACTTAATTATTCCGTGCAATGAATGTTATTTTCTTTATGATTGGCATAAGTCTTTTAATGGCTTTGGGCTTCTTGGGAGCATTCCTTTGGTCAATGTCGAAGGGACAAAATGATGATTTGCACACGCCAGCCATGCGAATTTTATTAGACGATGAAACCTTAAACAAGCAATAAAATCATGAAAAATCAACCAAAAATTGTAACCAACTTTGAACTCAAAAAATGCAAATGCGAAAGAGAATGCGGACGCTGTAAAGTCATGAAAATGAGACAATTAGACAAATCAAACCAAAATTGATAACCATGACAGCTATTTCTGAAAACATAATATTAACGCCCTCCCACACAAACGTCGAACATTTTGAATACGACAATAAAACCGTAAGAAATTTTGCTCTTGCCTCTATCGTCTTTGCGATTGTGGGTCTGTTGGTTGGACTATTAATTGCCGTTCAACTTTTCTGGACTCCCGCCAACGTAACGCAATATTTTACTTTTGGCAGAATTCGGGCTTTACATACCAATGCGGTCATTTTTGCCTTTGTGGGTAACGCCATTTTTGCTGGAATTTACTACTCGCTTCAACGACTCTGTAAGGCACGTTTATACAGCGATTTACTTTCAAAAATTCACTTTTGGGGTTGGCAAGCCATCATCGTTGCAGCAGCAATTTCCTTGCCTTTGGGCATGAGTACTTCCAAAGAATACGCTGAATTGGAGTGGCCAATTGATATTGGTATCACTGTTATTTGGATAATTTTCGGAATCAATATGTTTGGTACAATTATCAAGCGTAGAGAGCGACATTTATACGTGGCAATCTGGTTTTACATTGCCACTTTCGTTACGATTGCCTTACTTCACGTAGTCAATTCTTTGGCGATACCAGTCTCATTAACAAAGAGTTACTCAATTTATGCGGGTGTTCAAGATGCTTTGGTGCAATGGTGGTACGGTCACAATGCCGTAGCTTTTTTCTTGACTACGCCCTTCTTGGGATTAATGTATTATTACCTTCCCAAAATGGCAAATCGCCCGATTTATTCTTATAAACTATCCATTTTACACTTCTGGTCTTTGATATTTTTGTACATCTGGGCGGGTCCTCACCATTTGCTTTATACAAGTTTACCCGATTGGGCTCAGTCGTTGGGGGTAGTCTTTTCAGTTATGTTGATTGCTCCGTCTTGGGGTGGCATGATTAACGGATTATTGACTTTGCGAGGTGCCTGGGACAGAGTTCGGGACGACCCAAGGTTGAAAATGATGGTGGTGGGAATCACTGCTTACGGAATGGCAACCTTTGAAGGACCCCTTTTATCCTTCAAAAATATCAACGCCATCGCCCATTACACTGATTGGATTCCTGCCCACGTACACGTTGGAGCGTTAGGTTGGAATGGGTTTCTTTCGTTTGCGACCATTTATTACATCATTCCAAAAATGTATGGAAGAGAAATGTTCTCCAAAAAATTGATGAACGCTCATTTTTGGTTAGGTACTTTGGGAATATTGTTCTGGGCGGTTCCGATGTATATTTCGGGATTTACGCAAGGTATGATGTGGAAAGAATTTACGGTTGAAGGAAACTTGAAATACCCCAGTTTCTTGGAGACGACTTTGCAAGTAATTCCCATGTATATGTTGCGGGCTTTGGGAGGACTATTTTATCTTTCAGGGGCATTAATTGGAGCGTATAACATCTTCAAAACGATGCTGATAGGCAAATTGATTGCCAATGAACCTGCTCAAGCTCCTGCGATGGAGAAGGTTTTTGTGCCACAAGGGACTGATACTTACTGGCATAGATGGGTGGAAAGAAGACCTTTGCAATTGCTGTTTTGGTCGTTTGTGGTGGTAGGAATTGGGGGCGTAATCGAGATTATTCCAACGTTTATGATCAAGTCAAATATTCCAACGATTGCCGCTGTTCAACCCTACACACCGTTAGAATTGGAGGGGCGAGATTTATACATTAGAGAAGGTTGCGTGTCGTGCCATAGCCAGATGATTCGTCCATTTAGGTCAGAAACTGAACGCTACGGTGAATATTCAAAAGCGGGTGAATTTGTATATGACCATCCATTTTTATGGGGTTCAAAAAGAACAGGTCCCGATTTGCACCGACAGGGTGGGAAGTATCCCGATTCATGGCATTTTCAACACATGAGAGACCCAACTTCGATGTCGCCAGGTTCTATAATGCCTCCGTATGAGTTTCTGATAGAACAAAAGTTGAATACTGGAAGCACGAAAGATAAGATAAAGGCGATGAAAACGTTGGGCGTTCCCTACGACGATTATGCCGTAAATCATGCAGAAAGTGATTTGGCAGAGCAAGCAAAGGGCATTGCTGAAAACTTGGCAAAGGAAAACATCAAAGTAAAATCTGACCGAGAAATCATTGCCCTAATTGCCTATTTACAAAGATTAGGAACGGATATTAAAAAAGGACAGTGAAAAGGTGTTAGGTATTGGGTGTCAGTTGAGCGAGTTTTCTAAAACCTAATACCCGAAACCTAACACCTTCATAAAATAAACAAAACCATGTTTAGACAATTTTTAGATAAAGTTCAGGGAGTGGATATTCCAATGATTACCTCGCTTCTCATATTTTTCATATTCTTCATTTTAGTGGGGACATACTTAGTCATTGTGGATAAAAAACACCTCAAATATATGAGTAATTTACCCCTAAACGACGACCAAAATACAGTCCAATGAAAAAGCTATTTATATTCCCACTTTTACTGATAACTTACTCAATGAATGGGGCAAATATTGCTTCTGTGAATAATTTGCCTACATTTTATGAGATGATACTCATTATTGCAATGGCAGTTATGACCTTAGTTTTGTTGGTTATTGCTTTCACTTTGCAAGGATTCGTGAAGGGATTATTACCAAAAGAAAAGGAAAATACGGTCCATAATCAAGCCCTTGAAAACCGTACATTTCTCCAAAAAGTGTTCAGTTTGAAGCCATTGTCAATGGAAAAAGACATGGTGATGGAACATACTTACGATGGAATTGCGGAATTAGATAACCCAACACCACCTTGGTTTATGTACTTATTTTATTCATCCATTGTGATTGCAGTTGCTTACATGACTATGTATCATGTGGTAGGAGACGGTCAGATTATGACGACGGAATACGCTCAGGAAAATGTGAAAGCCGACCAAGCAAACATCGCTTACATGAAAAAGTTTGCCAATTCAATCAATGAAAACAATGTGATTGTGCTGACAGATGCCAAATCGGTTGAAACAGGCGGTAAGATTTATGCAAAAAATTGTGTCGCTTGTCACGGAGATAAAGGACAAGGTGGCGTTGGTCCAAATTTGACGGATGAATTTTGGATACACGGTGGTTCAACGAAAGACGTTTTCCACACACTAATGGAAGGAGTACCAGAAAAAGGAATGATTTCGTGGAAGAAAACCTTGAATCCGATTCAATTACAGCATTTAGTAAGTTTTTTAAGTAGATTTCAAGGTACAAATCCAGAAAACGCAAAAGCTCCGCAGGGCGATAAATATGTGGTGGCGGCATTGGAAAAACCTGCGGCAAAGTAAGGAACATTAATTCATAAATTATCCATGCTAAACACAAACACTATGAAAATTTACATTAAAAATATGGTCAGTAATTCTTGTCGATTTGTGGTAAAGGATGCTTTGAATAAACTTAATTTACCTTATATCCACATCAACTTGGGAGAAGTAGAAGTTAAAAGAAATATCTCAAAAAATCAACGAGAAAAATTAAAAGTGGCTTTACAGAAGACGGGACTTGAATTAATGAGTGACAGAAGAACAATTTTGATAGAGAAAGTGAAAAATACGATTGTTGAAATGGTGCATTATGCAGATGATATGATTAAGGTAAATTTTTCGGACTATTTGAGTCATAAATTAAATTATGATTATACCTATTTGTCAAATTTATTTACAGAAGTTCAAGGGATCAATATTCAAAACTTTATTCTGCTTCATAAAGCGGAAAGAATAAAAGAATTGATTACTTATGATGAATTAACAATTTCAGAAATTGCCTACAAAATGAATTACAGTAGTGTTGCCCATTTATCAAATCAGTTCAAGAAAGTGACTGGATTCTCGCCAACCTATTTTAAACATCTTAAAGTAAGAAGTAGGAATGTTATTGAGACAATTGCTTGATTTACAAACACTTATTATTTTAAAGTAAAGAAATTTTGATTAATTCAGCTATAAAGTTCAATGCTCACAGCTTTAAATGAAACAAGCGAAAATAGATACCACTAATTTTAGAGATCATCTATCCAATGTGACAGAAACGGGCAAGCGAATTTGGATATATCCTCGGATTGTGGCGGGAGATTTTTACAAATTGCGTACTTATTTTTCATGGTTGTTATTGGGCTTATTGTTGGGTTTGCCGTGGTTAGAATTTGATGGACATCCCTTGTTTTTGTTCAATGTAATCGAACGAAGATTTATCTTTTGGGGCGTAACATTTTTCCCCCAAGATTTCCATTTAGTTGCCATCGGTTTACTAACTTTCATCGTATTTATTATCCTTTTTACGGTCATATTTGGAAGAGTTTTTTGCGGTTGGGCGTGTCCACAGACGATTTTTTTGGAGATGCTTTTTCGGAAAGTAGAAATTTTTATCGAAGGTGACCACAATGCTCAAAAAAGGTTAGACGAACAGCCCTGGAATCAAGAGAAAATCTGGAAGAAAACGCTTAAACACACCATTTTTCTGATGTTATCTTTCATGATTGCAAATGTGTTTTTGGCTTATATTATCGGTAAGAAAGAATTGCTTGCTATTATGCTGGATAATCCTTTAAATCACGTAGTTGGCTTGTTTTCTATCTTAATTTTCACAGGAGCATTTTACTTCGTTTTTGCTCGTTTCAGAGAATTAGTTTGTATCGTGGTTTGCCCTTATGGACGTTTGCAGGGCATAATGTTAGATAAAAAATCAATTGTAGTGGCGTACGATTTTATCAGAGGCGAACTCCGAGGAAAGCATCAAAACGAAACGGGAAAAGTAAAAGCCTTAGAAAAGAATGAAGTGATACATGGTTCGTGTATTGATTGCAAAATTTGTGTGCAGGTTTGTCCAACGGGCATAGATATTCGGAACGGAACGCAGTTGGAATGTATTGCTTGTACCGCCTGTATCGATGCTTGTGATGAAGTAATGGATAAAATTCAAGAGCCTCGTGGACTTATTCGTTACGCATCCATTGAGGGAATTGAACAGAAAAAGAAGCTAAAATTTAATGCTCGAATTGCTTCGTATTCCTTTATTTTATTGGCTCTATTGAGTGTTTTGGGCTATCTGTTGGCAACACGAAGCATTGTTGAAACTATAATTTTGAGAGCTCCTGGACTGATGTATCAAGAAAATAAAGACGGTAGTACGATAAGCAATTTATACAATGTTCAAGTTGTCAATAAAAGTTATCAAAAAATGCCTTTGACTTTTCGATTAAAAGGGGGAAACGGAACGATTAAAATGATTGGAGAATCCATGTTGGTAAAGTCCAGTGAAGTCTCAGAATCATCGTTTTTCATCTTTCTTCCTACAAAATCCATAAAAGAAAGTTCGGTGAAATTAGAAATAGAAGTGATTTCGGAAGGCAAAATAATTGATGTAGTAAAAACCAAATTTCAAGGACCAAATAGGGGTGAATAGTATTTACCCTTCGTTATAAATTGGGCGAATGCTATTCGCCCCTACAAATAAACATCATGAACTGGGGAAAATCAATCGTAATATGTTTCATCCTTTTTGCCACTTTTGTAGGCTTCTTGGCTTATAAAATGGCAACCGCCAAAGTTGATTTGGTTCAGAAAGACTATTATCAAAAGGAATTAGATTATCAAAAACACATCAATCGAGTCAATAATTCATCCGCTTTCAAAACCATCAAAATCATGACCTACTTACCCGAAATGCAGACGTTGAGAATTGGATTCCCAACGTCCGTGAGCAAAGGAGAAGTGACTTTCTTCCGCCCATCCGATAAAGGTTTAGATTTTATTGTGCCAATCAATAAAATCTCTTTATTCAATTATTCAACCGAAAAACTGAAAAAAGGACGTTGGAAAGTACAAGCCACTTGGTCGGATGGTCGGTTGGAATATTATCTTGAAGACGAATTTACTATCCAATAATAATGAATATTCTTTTTTCAATCGCTTTCATCACGGGTTTGGCTGGCAGTTTCCATTGTGTGGGAATGTGCGGACCAATTGCCCTTGCTTTGCCCGTTGGAAAACTTTCATTTTTTCAAGCAACTACCAGTAGATTGCTGTATAATTTAGGAAGAATATTGACTTACAGTGTTTTGGGAGCAGCTTTTGGGTATTTTGGTAAAACACTTTTTGTGGCAGGATTTCAACAGCAACTCTCGATTTTGATTGGCATTTTGATGATGGCGTTCATTCTTCCAAATAGATTTATTACTTGGAGTACATTTCAAAAAATGACCCATCTTTTAATGGCTACTTTCAAGAAGGTTTTTCCAATTAAATCTCCTCTGGGATTCGTCTTTTCAGGGCTATTAAATGGGCTTTTACCCTGTGGCTTTGTTTATATGGCTTTGGCAGGAGCATCAGCAACAACTACACCAATTGACGGAGCCATTTTTATGGCTTTTTTCGGTTTAGGAACTGCTCCCATGATGTTTTCAATAGGGTTTTTGCCAAAATTTCTAACATTAAACCATCGTCAAATCATCAATAAATATTTTCCAATTTACACCTTAATTTTAGCGTTTTTTTTCATTATTAGAGGCATGAATTTGGGTATTCCGTACCTCAGTCCAAAATTTGAGAAAGCTCCCAATTCTCAAACAATTCCCGTTTGTCATTCCATAAAAAAGTATTGAATTAACTCCATTATTATGTATATTTAACCACACAATCATGAATTTTTTTATGGATTTCCCTTTCAGTATTGCCCTTTTAAAGACTGTTTTAGAAGACACTCCCGCTTTTATGGGGGTGTATAATACGATTACTCATCAGTTTAAGTTTATCAATAAATTGGGGCTTGAAATGCTTGAAGTGAATGATTTGGAGGAGTTTACGGGTAAATACCCTCATGGTTTCAGAAAGCAAAAGTTATCTCTTGATGAACATATTCAACTCAAAGCTCATCTGAAAAAGAAACGAATTTGGACGGGAGAAGCCCTTTTTCAAACCTATTTGCAAAAAGAATTTTGGGGTACATTGCAAATTTCAATGTTTTATCACGAAAATGAACCCCATTATTTTATCAGAATAAATGATATTACCCCACGAAAATTAAGTGAGCAAAATGTCAGAGATGAAGAATCAAGATTTGAGGCTCTGTTCATGCACGCTGCCATCGGGATTATTATGGTGAATAAATCGGGAGATATTGTGTTGTCAAATCATTTTGCTGATGTACTTTTTGGGTATGAACCAGGGGAATTAATTGGAAATCAGTTAGATGTTTTGATTCCGCAAAATGTGAAAGAAAGGCATCGAAAAACCTACGAGAATTATACGCATAAACCGCAATCAAGAGCAATGGGTATAGGTTTAGACCTTAATGGCAGACGAAAAGATGGTTCCCATTTTTCCATAGAAATCAGTTTAAGCCATTTCAAATCGGGTGAAACGCCTTATTATATTTCGTTTATTAATGATACAACTTTCAAGAAAAAAGCGGAAAATGACTTACTAAATAAAAAAGCGGAAATCGAAAAACTGAACGAAAATTTAGAAAGAGAAGTCATTAACCGAACCAATGCCCTGGTGGAAACGATGAAAAGTTTAGAAAAATCTAAGCAAGATTTGGAGATTGCTTTGTACAAAGAGAAAGAATTGGGCGAACTAAAATCCCGTTTCGTTTCAATGGCTTCCCACGAATTTCGGACACCCTTGACAACCATCCAATCAGCAGCTTCGTTAATTGAAAAATATGAAAAAACAGATGAGCAAGATAAACGTGAACGACATACCAGCCGAATAAAAGCCGCAGTAGGAAACTTAACTGATATTTTGGAAGAATTTCTGTCAGTAGGAAAGTTGGAAGAAGGTCGAATTGAACCTAAAATAGGTACTTTCAACATTCAAGCGTTAATTCAAGAATGTATGTTGGATTTGAAAAGCATTACCAAAAAAGGGCAAAAATTTGACTTTCAAATCACTGGAAATGATGAAGTGCTTCTGGATAAATCATTACTCAGAAAAATTATTATTAATTTGTGTTCAAATGCGTTAAAATTTTCTCCCGAAAATTCCATTGTAGTATTAATAATTGATAATCAGAAAGATACGTTCATTTTAAAGGTTTCTGATGCAGGAATCGGTATCTCAAATGAAGACCAAAAGCATCTTTTCGACCGCTTTTTCAGAGGGACAAACGTTACCAATATTCAAGGTACGGGGCTTGGATTGCACATTGTGGCTCGTTACGCTGAATTGTTGAATGGACAAGTTTCAGTGGAGAGTGAATTGGATGTTGGCACGACTTTTACAATTACAATAAACCTTTAAAATATGAAAACAATACTTTTAATCGAAGATAGTGACGACATCCGAGAAACGACGGCTGAGATTTTAGAACTCGCCAATTATAAAGTTATATCGGCTGAAAATGGTAAAATTGGCGTTGAAATTGCCAATCAAAATAAGCCAGATTTAGTAGTTTGCGACATTATGATGCCCGTCTTGGATGGTTATGGTGTATTGCACATTTTTAGCCAAAATCCTGATTTACAGAACATTCCCTTTATTTTTTTGACGGCAAAAACCGACCGTTCCGACCTTCGCAAAGGGATGGATATGGGAGCAGACGATTACTTGACGAAGCCTTTCCAAGAAATTGAATTATTAAATGCCATTGAAAGTCGTTTGAAAAAGTTAGAAAATCTGTCAAATTCATTCAAAAACACGCACGAAGGACTTGAAGAATTTTATCAAAAAGCCACTAAACATTCCGATTTATCTTCACTTTCTGACGATAGAAAAGTAAATAATATCAAAAGAAAGCAAGTTATATATTCCGAAGGAGACGAGCCAATTCGATTCTTTTTTTTGAAAACTGGTAAAGTAAAAACCTTTCAAACCAATCGAGATGGTAAAGAGTTTATCACGGGATTGTACAATTCGGGTGATTTTTTTGGACATATTTCAATCATTGAAAATAGCGAATATCAAGAATCATCAGAGGCTCTGGAAGATTGTGAGATTATAGGCATTCCGAAACATGATTTTTTAGAGTTAATTACTCGTAATCAATCAGTTGCAAATCAGTTTATTAAAATGTTAGCGAATAATATTCAAGAAAAAGAGAATCAATTAACGCAAATAGCCTATAATTCTATTCGTAAAAGAACGGCAGATGCTCTTGTGATGTTATCAAAAAAGTACAAAAATGATAATCAAGAAAACTTTGCCATGAAAATTTCCAGAGATGATTTGGCATCCGTAGTTGGCACAGCCACAGAATCATTAATCAGAACGTTGAGTGATTTTAAAGCTGACCATTTAATTGAAATAAATGGTAGTGAAATTAAGATTTTGGATGAACGAAAATTGATGAATTTGAGGGGGTAGTTTCGTTTCGCTAACTTGCCGAAATAACTCCATTACGGATCTGTAACTTTCGGGAAGCTCCTTCAATAAACTATTTTGTAAACTAACAACTAATAAATATTCGGTTGAAAGGGGGTAAACTATCGTAGAAATTACTCTTTAACTTCATTTTCCAAACTTAAACCTTCCTCAAAGTCCGAAATATTTTTCATGGTCGTAACCGCAATTTGCGTTAAGGCTTCTTCCGTAAAAAAGCCTTGATGGGGCGTTATCAATACATTTGGAAATGAAATTAATCGTTGAATCATATCATCTTGAATAATACTTTCGGATAAGTCTTTAAAGAATAAATGCTCTTCTTGCTCATAAACATCAATTCCAAAATAGCCAATTTTCCCCTTTTTCAACGCATCAATGGCATCCTTGGTTTTTATTAAAGCACCTCTACTGGTATTTATAATCATCACGCCATCCTTCATTTTTGAGAATGCAGCGTTGTCAAAAAGATGATTGGTTTCTGGGGTTAGTGGACAATGAAGCGAAATGATGTCAGCGTTTTTTAACACTTTGTCAAGTATCTGATAATCAACACCTTCTGAAATTAATTCTTCTGATTTTTTTATGTCATAAGCAATAACTTTACACCCAAAACCAAGCATAATTTTACAGAAAGCAATGCCAATTTGTCCCGTTCCAATCACACCGATTGTCTTTCCGTGAAGATTAAAACCCGTCAGATTTTCCAAAGAAAAATTACTTTCTCTTACCCGATTATAAACTTTATGGGTTTTTCGGTTCAAGGTCAAAATCATTGCCACAGCGTGTTCAGCCACGGCTTGCGGAGAATAAGCTGGTACTCTGACAACTTTAATATTTTTTTCTTGAGCGGCTTTTAAATCAACATTATTGAACCCAGCACATCGCAAAGCAATTAATTTTATGCCATTTTTTGATAAATTTCCAATTGTTTTTTCATCAATTTTATCGTTTACAAATACACAAACACCCTCATAACCAATGGTTAAATTGGTCGTGTCAGCATTCAATGTTGTTTCAAAATAAGTGAATATATGTTTACTTTTTGCCTTATGTCTGTCAAAATAAATTTTGTCGTAAGATTTGGTACTAAAAACGGCTATTTTCATGATTCACGGGTTTAAATTTATGTAAGCTACATATAAACAACGCATTTAATTGCTTATTCAAGCACATTAAAAAGTGATATTTATCCGTATGTCTTGATAAAACTATTTTTATTTGGGATAACTCTTTTAAATAAGTGTATTTTCATAATCCAGAAATAAGGCTTTTGAAATTGAAAAATATGATAAATTTTATGAAAATTAACTCCAAGCCTTGCGAATAATTTTCAGCCAGTTTTTATGAAAAATTTTCTCTAAATCTGATTGCTTGTACCCACGATTTTGGAGGATACGTTCAAATTTAGCCACATCTGCAATCGTATCTAAATCATAAGGAGATTGTTCAGTTCCGAAAAGCCCGTCTAAATCCGTTCCAAAACCAATGTGATTTGAATTTCCCGCTAATTGGCAAATATGATCAAAATGATTAACTAATTTTTCCAGATTTATGCCTAACTGCTTCGGATTATCACCAAATTTAT
>JAYVRF010000220.1:0-12983 GCA_043756925.1 Arcicella sp.
TGAAGCTAAATTAATAAACAAAAGTTGAAGTTTAGAACTAATGCCCAACAGAATTCCGTCCGCCGAAACCAAAGCTTGGATATGCACTGCTGATGATTGTTGCAACGTCAAGCCCCAATTGCACAAAACCTTTTGTTGGCAGCATACCCTATTGTGCCCTGTGTTTAGCTGGCTGAATATTTTTTTGGTTTTGCAAACGATTAGTGTCTACTGAAATATTTTTATACTTGCTAACTGTTTTATTTATGCTGTCTATTTTATTTTCAACAGATTTAAGTCCACTTGACAATGTGTCAATTTGCTCTTGCTTGATTTTTGTACCTCCTGTAAACTTGGGAAGCAGGTTAAAAAAAGTGTTTACGAGCAAAGCAATTGTCGTTACACTTAGTGCAAGAATTGAAACTAAAAACTGTGTTTGAAACCTTTGTTCGTCTCTTGCAATAAACTTGCGTTCACAAAATCGTTTAAACTCTTCTGTCGCAATCATTTCTCTGTCACAATAATTAACTAACAAATCGGAAATGTTTTTGTCTGTGAACTGACTTGTTACGGAAGGAAGATTGCCAACGCAACCACCAAATTTTGAGTGATTAGATGGTTGTGTCGCTCTTTGTATTGTCAATATATAACCTTCTTTCTCAAGTAAGTTTATAAGGTTCACTGTAGTTAAGATGAAAAATGAAATTTCATTTATGCTATCAATTATATTCTGGCTTTCTTCAAATGTTAGGGTTGTACTTATTACAGTAAATTCAAGAAAAACATTTTGAGGATTTTTTGTTATGTCAATACAGATGCCTCTAAGTTTATGGTCAATTATATTGCCAATAAAATTATTATTACCACTGCCTTTTAAAATTCGTACACATAATTCCTGTTCGTCCTTACTAAGTATTCTCATAAAAGATTTCTGATTTATTTTGGTGTGTCATACAGGGTTGCTGCCAACTCTCTAATATACGAAAGTTTTGTCGTACTTTTTGTATTGTTTGGTACTTTGCCAATTTTTTGTTGTACTATTCTTGTCGTACTTTTTGTATTGTTAAAATTGTATCCATTAAAACTAAGTATTATTTTCAATTGTTCAAAATATTATTTATCCAAGGTCTTTATTTATTTTAGAAACATCTTAAAACACAAAAAGGACCAAGAATCTAAATTCATGGTGCTTTTAAAATACGCTAAAAACTTGTTAACCAATATATTTCAAAAACTCAGCCTTGGTCGCTTCCTCTTGAAATTTGCCTCCGTAATAACTTGTAACTGTTGAAGATGCATCATCTTTTACGCCTCTCGAAGAAACACACAAGTGCTTGGCATCCATCATTACAGCCACATCTTTTGTACCCAAAATTGTCTCTAATTCTTTCGCAATTTGCATGGTAAGGCGTTCTTGAACTTGTGGGCGTTTGGCAAAATGCTGTACAATTCTGTTCAACTTTGAAAGTCCAATCACTTTTCCATTCGCAATGTATGAAACGTGTGCCTTTCCAATGATTGGCACAAAATGATGCTCACAATTTGAATAAAAAGTAATGTTTTTCTCCACCAACATATCGTTGTACTGGTACTTATTTTCAAATAGGGCGATTGCGGGCATATTCTTCGGGTCAAGTCCACTAAAAATCTCCTTTATGTACATTTTTGCCACCCTTTTTGGGGTTCCTTTCAACGAATCATCCGTTAAATCCAGACCTAATGTTTCCATTATTTGGCGAAAATGATATTCAATTTGAGCGATTTTTTCATCATCATTCATTTCAAAAGCATCTTCCCGCATGGGAGTATCCACGGAAGTCATAATGTGGTCTTCACCTATTTCTTCGTCTGTGAATTGTATTTTTGTGTTGTTGTCAACCAATAGGGTATTCAACAAAATTGCGTTCTGTTTCATATAGTCTAATTTTTAAATCAAATTGTGGGTCAATTTGCGTTTTTAGTTTGTCGTAAATTACTATGGCAATATTTTCGGCTGACGGATTTAGGTCGCTAAATTCTTGGGTATCAAGGTTTAGGTTTTTGTGATCAAATTTGTCTAATACTTCTTTTTTAATTAGGTCACTCAATACTTTCATATCCATGACATAACCAGTTTCGGGATTAACTTCGCCAGTTACTTGAACAATCAAATCATAATTGTGTCCGTGATAATTGTAATTATTACATTTTCCATAGACACGTTCATTCTTTTCATCCGACCAATTCGGATTGTTGAGACGGTGGGCTGCATTAAAATGCTCTTTCCTAAACACCGCCACTTTTTTTGGCACCATGTTTTTTTCTAAAAATTAGTTTTGAAAATCAAGGTTCTTTTATGTAATTGTTAAAATTTTAATGCTGAGTTATAATTTGTTGGACAAAAAAGCAAACGGTACGTTGCCGACTCATGATTAAATAATTCAACAATTCTTTAAAAGTACAGAGACAATAGTTTGGGGATTTAGTCTCAAAGTTTAAAAGCCGTCTGAAAGGTTGTCAGCAATACGATTAAACTAAATCTGCGTTTATATATTATAATGATAAAACTGCAAAAGTATAAAAATTGTTCATTTTGTTTAATAAATTTTATAAAAGATTAAACAAAATAATTTTTAGTTAAGTGAATAAATAACAAACATAACACGGATAAGTTCAAAAAAGTCCTGTAACTTAACAAAAAAATTAATTTATCTTCAAACATAAAATAAAAATGCTTCGTAGAGATTTTATTCAGAAAACTGCCTTGGCGAGTACAACGGCATTAGTTTTGCCAAATATTGTTTTTGGCAAAAAAAAGGAAGACAAAAAAGTTCGTTTGGGTTTTATTGGTGTCGGACAGCGGGGACACAACCATTTGGAGATGGCACTTTTCAGGGATGATGTTGAAATAAATGCTATTTGTGATATTGACCCTAAAGCCATTGATTCAGCCTTAGTAGCTTGTAAATCGAAAGGTCGAAAAGCACCCGCAGTTTATAAAAATGGCGACCATGATTTTGAAAATATGGTCAAGCGAGACGATTTAGACGGAATCGTTATTTCAACTCCTTGGGAATGGCACGTTCCTATGGCATTGGTTTCTATGAAAGCGGGAAAATATACAGCCATTGAAGTATCTGCCACCGTGAAATTACAGGAATCTTGGGATTTGGTAAATATGTTTGAAAAAACAGGTTCACATTGCATGATTTTGGAAAATGTTTGTTATCGTCGTGATGTGATGGCGGTTTTAAATATGGTTCGTCAAAAAATGTTTGGTGAGTTAGTCCACACGCAATGTGGTTATCAACATGATTTACGGGAAGTTAAATTTAATGATGGTAAACAAGTATATGGTGGAGGCGTTGAATTTGGGGAGAAAGGCTATTCAGAAGCAAAATGGCGTACGCAACATTCCGTTGATAGAAACGGTGATTTATACCCAACGCATGGTTTGGGACCAGTCGCCGAGATGTTAAATATCAATCGAGGAAATCAATTTTTATACTTAACGTCAATTGCTTCTCAGGGCGTAGGATTGCACGATTATATTGTTAAGAAAGGCGGAGTTAATCATCCAAACGCAAAAGTTAAATTCAAATTAGGGGACGTTGTTACGACAAATATAAAATGTGCCAACGGTGAAACCATCATGATTTCGCACGATACAAATCTACCAAGACCTTACTCATTAGGATTTCGTGTGCAAGGCACGAACGGGCTTTGGATGAATGATGGGAATCATATTTATTTGGAAGGAATTAGTAAAAAAACCCACACATGGGATGATTTCAAGGATTATCAAGATAAATATGATCATCCTTTGTGGAAAAAGCACGCTCAAAATGCTGAAAATGCTGGACATGGGGGCATTGATTATTTTGTGTTAAGAGCATTTATTGAGTCTATCAAGCATAAAGTTGCTCCACCAATGGATGTTTATGATGCAGCCTCATGGTCAGCAATTAGTCCACTTTCGGAAGAATCAATTGCGAAAGGTTCAGCACCCGTAAAAATTCCAGATTTCACCCGTGGGAAGTGGAAGACCAATAAACCTATTTTTGGTTTGGGAGACGAGTATTGAGCATTTATTTACTAATTTTACGTAATTTATTACCGAATATTGAATGAACAATACCGTAAAAGTTTCAACGCCAGGGAGAATTTGCTTATTTGGTGAACATCAAGATTATTTAGGATTACCAGTTATTGCAGCGGCAATTTCAAGGAGAGTGAAAATTGAAGGAGGACAATCGAGCGATTCAAAAGCTATCATTCATTTACCCGATATACACCGTTCGATGAATTTCAATATTTTTCAAGAAATGGCTTATCAAAGTAATAGAGACTATATTCGCTCGGCTTTGAACATATTGCAAAGAGAAGGCTATTCTTTCAAAAACGGAATAAGTTGTACTGTTCAAGGTAATATTCCCATCAATTCTGGTACTTCCAGTTCTTCGGCTTTGTTGGCTAATTGGATTTATTTTTTGTCATTAATGGCAGATATTCCTAAACCTCTATCACCAGAAGCAATTGCCGAAATGGCTTATCGGGCGGAGATTGTAGAATTTAATGAGGCAGGTGGAATGATGGACCATTATTCTACGGCATGTGGAAATGTGATTTATCTTCAATCCGTTCCTCAAATTAGGGTTGAGAACTTGAAACCTAAGTTGGGAACGTTTGTATTAGGCGATTCTCGGGAACCAAAAGACACCGTTGGATTATTGAAAAGAGTTAAAGGTGGTGTATTGATTGCAATTGAAAAAATTAAAATAGAATATCCTGATTTTTCTATTTCCACCGCAACTTTTGATGACTTAAGCAATTTTAAGGAGCTTTTATCTTTTGAAGAACTTGAATTGATTTCGGGAAATATTGATAATCATCGGATTCTAAACAAAGCCTTATCGTTACTAAAATCTGAATTTTTTGAAGATTCTCAATTAGGCGAGTTATTAAATCAGCATCAATTTAATTTGAGAGAAAATTTGAAAATCTCAACGCCCAAGATTGACAGAATGATTGAAGCAGGATTAAATGCTGGAGCTTTGGGTGGTAAAATAAACGGTTCTGGCGGAGGTGGTTGTATGTTTATGTATGCACCCGAAAATCCAGAGAAAGTTGCCCAAGCCATTGAAAAACAGGGCGGTAAGGCTTACATTATTACAGTTGATGAAGGAACGAGAATTGAAAATTAAGTAGGATAGGTCACCAACCCGTCCATAAAATAAATAAATCAAATAACAGGACTATGCGTCTCAGTTAGAAACCTGTCGTATTCAAAAATAAATGGCAAAATTATTAATCATGGCGGGCGGAATGTCGTCACGAATGAAAAAAGTAGAAGGCTCAGAATCCCTTGATTCAACGTTGATTCAACAGGCAAATACACTTCCAAAGGGAATGATTGGCGTAGGAAAAGATGGTCGTCCGTTCATGGATTATCTCATCTTTAATGCTCATAAAGCGGGATACGATGAAGTTTTAATTCTGAAAAATCCCAAAGACCACGTCACAAAACCGTATTACGATAAATTAGTAGCGGATGGAAAAGCCTGGGATATGAAGTTTTTATACGCAACCCAAACAATTGCTCCCGACCGTGAGAAACCCGCAGGAACCGCTGATGCCATTCAACAGGCTTTGGAGCAAACCCCCGAATGGAAAGGAGAAAGATTCACGGTTTGCAATTCTGATAATTTATATTCAATAAATGTCTTGAAATTATTGAGTGAAAATCCAGTTCCTAACATCGTTGTTTCTTATGAAAGCGTTGCCTTAGGCGTTGAACCTGAACGAGTAAAGTCTTTTGCGGTTATTGAGTCGGATGAAGAAAATTATTTGATACAAATCATTGAAAAACCGAATGATGAACAAATAGAAGCCGCTCGAGATATAAACGGAAAAATTGGCGTTAATATGAACGTCTTTCATTTTAATTACGACGACATTTTGGAATATGTACGCAAAGAACCTTTCAATCCTATCAGAAACGAAAGGGAATTACCAACGGCAGTAATGAAAATGGCAAGTGAAAATCCGAAGAAGGTGATTACAGTTGCGGTTGAAGAAAATGTTCCAGATTTGACTTCAAAAGGGGATATTGGTATCGTTCAGAAATATTTAATTGATACTTTTGGGGATTTTTAATCAGAAATTTTCCAACTATAATCCTTCAATAAACGTTATAAGTTTGTTGAAGGATTTTTTTATCTTTGTCTATCATTTGCTCAGTCTTCAAATATTTTATGTCCGATACCAACTCACAAATCATTAACCTTATTGAAAACGGAAACCGTTACGCCAATTCTCTAACGGAATATTCTCGTAGAAAAACCATTACCGTAAATATTGGGGATGTGCCAATGGGATCTGATTTTCCCATTAGAGTCCAATCCATGACAACCATTGACACGATGGACACTTTGGGTTCGGTTGAGCAAACCATTCGTATGATTGAATCGGGCTGTGAATATGTTCGCATCACCGCCCCGTCCGTAAAAGAAGCCCAAAACTTAGACAACATTCGTAAAGAATTAAGAATTAGAGGCTACAATGTTCCTTTGGTTGCCGATATTCATTTTACCCCAAATGCTGCGGAATTAGCGGCTCGTTTAGTTGAAAAAGTGAGAATTAATCCAGGTAATTATGCCGATAAAAAGCGTTTTGAAACGATAGATTATACAGAATTAGGTTACCAAAATGAGTTAGATAGAATCAGAGTTAAGTTTTTGCCTCTGGTTAATATTTGTAAGGAATACGGTACTGCCATGCGTATTGGTACAAATCACGGTTCTTTGAGTGATAGAATTTTAAGTCGCTACGGAGATACACCACTCGGTATGGTAGAGTCAGCCTTAGAATTCTTACGAATTTGTGAAGATGAAAAATACTACAACATCGTTCTTTCGATGAAAGCCTCAAATACCCAAGTTATGGTGGAGGCGTACCGTTTATTGTGTAAAAAACTGAATGAAGAAGGATTAAAAGCATATCCTTTACATTTAGGAGTCACAGAAGCGGGTGAAGGCGAAGATGGCAGAATTAAATCAGCCGTTGGCATTGGAACATTATTAGAAGATGGTTTAGGCGATACAGTTAGGGTAAGTCTAACCGAGGACCCAGAATTTGAAGCACCCGTTGCAAGAGCATTGATTGATAGATATATCAACAGAAAATCAGAATCTAAGTATATTCCGATGCACCCGTTGTTTCGGAACAGTGTTCGAGATTCGATAATCGAAAATCCAACCTCGAATGTCGAACAACAAATACCGAAATACGATTCTCCTATAAACCCTTTCCAGTATCATAGACGAATAACCCATGAAGTTGCGAATTTTGGTGGACATAATGTGCCAAGGGTGATTGCCGATTATTCTCAAATCGAAGTTGCAGAACACGAAGATTTAAAGCCAATTGGTCATTATTATATTCCTTTACCCGATAAATGGACGATGAATGATTTGGGAGCTGATTATATTTATACAGGCAAAAATTCAGCTAAATACATGCTTCCAATGGGTCTGAAAGAGATTTTAGATTTTGATGTTTGGGATAAATCGGAGGATAAAATCAATAAATATCCTTTGTTGGATGCTAAACAATTTATTCAAGAAATAGGAAGGCATGAGACGTTAAATTTTGTAAAATTAACGTTGAACGACTTTAATGAAGATTTGTTAAAAGAGCTGAAAACTGATCAGAAAATCGTAATGTTTATTGAAACAGATAATGCTCATGCCATGCCAGAAATGAGACGATTATTTTTTGAACTCCTTGATAAGCAAATCACTAATCCAGTTGTCATTGTTAGGAAATATCAATTATTACCACAATCAGATTTTCAATTATTCGCAGCTACTGATTGTGGAGGATTATTAATTGATGGTTTTGGAGATGGAATTTTGTTAAAATTACCAGATTTAGATAAAAAGTCTAAACTTTTAAATATATCAAAAAGTTACAACTCAACAGCTTTCGGAATCTTACAAGCAGCCCGAACACGAATGAGTAAGACTGAATATATTTCGTGTCCATCGTGTGGAAGAACCCTTTTTGATTTACAAGAGACCACAGCCTTAATTCGTAAAAGAACGGAACATTTGAAAGGCGTAAAAATCGGTATAATGGGTTGTATTGTAAATGGGCCAGGTGAAATGGCGGATGCTGATTATGGATATGTGGGTGTTGGAAAAGACAAAATTGCATTATACAGAGGTCAGGAAGTTATAAAAAAATCGGTGCATTCAGACAACGCAGTTGATGAATTAATAGATTTAATTAAGGAAGATGGAATTTGGTTTGAACCAGTAAACTGATTCTCCAGAATCGGTTGATTTTAAGAAAAAATCGAATCTGGAGATTCGAGATACGAAATATGTCAAAGCTAAAAGAACAATTCAAATTGGGTGAAGCATTCAGTTATTTTTTCAGAATTTTTGGAAAAGCTGACCCTTCAAAACCTACAAATTTCAATATCAAAACGATGCACGTAATCAATAAAATATCAATTTTGATGTTTTTAATGTGCGTTTGTGTGATGATTTATCGAGCATTTTTCAGATAAAATGAATATCGAAGAATTTAGAGAATATTGCATCGCTAAGATGGAAGTTACCGAAGAATTACCTTTCGGACCAGATACCTTGGTTTATAAAGTAATGGGTAAAATGTTTGCTTTAACGCCCTTAGAATCAGAGACTTTTAACGTTAGTTTAAAATGTAATCCTGCAAAAGCTATTGAATTACGTGATGAACATGATTACATCATAGAAGCATATCATTTGAATAAAACGCATTGGAACACAATAAATGGCGAATTGAGTCCAACAAAGCAATTGAAAGAACTAACCGATCATTCCTATGATTTGGTGGTATTAGGTTTCCCGAAGAAGTTAAAAATTGAATTTGATAACCTCAACGATTGATTGACAATTTATTATCTTAAAAATTATCAACTTACATGGAGTGGTTACTGCTGCTTTTCTTCCTACCATTTTTTTTAACCTTGATGTTTTTCAATTGGTTAGAAGATAAATTTTATAGTTTCCGAGACCTTGAAAAATTGAGTGAAGGAGAGGTTTTGTTGTCTGAAAAAAAATATTTAGAAGCACAAACTTTCTTTTCTGAAAAGCTAAAATTGTTTCCCAAATCCTCTAAAGCCTATTATTTTCGGGGTAAATCAAATTTGCTGTTAGAAAATTATTATTCAGCTCTTTATGATATTGAACAATCTATTTCATTCGATAATACGGTTGCAGATTGTTTCATGGTGAAAGGTAAAATTCTTTATAAATTAGAAGAATTTGACAAGGCATTTTTGGAATTTGATAAAGCTGATTGGTTTTACAGAAGCGGAAATGCAGAGACTTTAAGGTGGCGTGGCATGGCAAGGTATTTAATCGGACAAGTCGAAAATGCAGTAAATGATTTTAAACGAGCCGTAGAATTAGGAGATGAAGATGCAGAATATATCCTAAAAACAAAGTTTGAATATATCAAAAAGTAAAAGAGCAACTTTTAGGTAAAGTTGCTCTTTTTGTGAAATTAATTACTGAAAATTATTTTCCTTTAATTGCCCATTTTGCCGCTGTTGCCAGGGCAGTTTTATCTGAGGAACATGATTTCACCCAATTACTTAGAAAAGAGTAAGATGCTTTATCAGTCTTTGCATCAATTAATTTTGATAAAACTTCAATTGCCTTTGCGGGTTGATTTTCCCTAAAATAAGCCTTACTTTCTTCTCGCCAAATCCGTCCATCAATTGATTTTTTATCAACGCCCAATTTCGTTAAATTAGCTCGAACGATATTAATTTTTGCCGTTGAATATTTCATCCCACGACTGCTATATAACGAATACATGATGATATTTTCAGCCGTTTGATTCACTAATTTCTTGTCATTTTTTGCATAAAATCCGTTTAAATTGTTCATCATAGCTTTGAAAATTTCGTTTTCATCATCAATCACTACTTTTTGTAACAATAAAAAACTTGTATTATTTCCGTATTGAGACTTCGAAATTTTCTTAGCATAAGCATTCATGGCTGAAATATTATCAACTGTATCACGCATAACTCTCGAAATTAATCCATATTCAATCAAAAAATTGGTCTCACGATTACCCCCTCTGAAACTCGATTTATAGGCAGAGGTTCTTTGGGCGGGGTTTAATGCTTTTGTTCCAGCTTCAATCAAAGTATTTCCCGAATTATTATTTTCCCCCAATATGTTGATGTGCAATAATTTCACATCTTTATCAAAATACAGGAGGGTAGGCGTTGATAAAATGTACAAACCTTGTTTATTCAAAAAAGCGGTGCCTTCGGGAGTTGTAATATCTAATTTATAGGATATGAAATTTTGGTTAAAATAGTTTCCAACTTGTGGTAAATTAAAAGTTGGAACGAATGCACTACAAACGTGACAAGTCGGAGCGTATACTTCTAAGAAAACAGGCTTATTTTGTACTTTTGCCAAATCAAAAACAGTTCTTAGGTTTCCAGTTTGTAAAAATGCAGTACCTTTTTGAGCGAAGGCTACATTAATTGATACGAGACATAAAATAGTAAAAATGTATTTTTTCATAGGATTATTATTGTTTTTAATTTAAAGTCCAAAAATATGCCAATCTCTTCAACAGAAATTGGCATTAACAATCTTTAACACAAATAACTATATTTTTTCAGCAGCTTTGATTTCTTCTCTCAAATCCTTAGTCATCGTTTTGCAAAGCGTTTCGATAAGTTGTGCTGTTTTTTGATCACCCGTTGCTCGTTCCAAAGTATCACCAATACTTCCGATTACTTCAATGTAAAATCTTTTCATATCAAAAATTTCCATATCTTTCGTCCAAAGTGGCAGTGCCATCAAGCCTTTATTATAGTTATCCCAAACACCGATAAAAATTGATTTTGTTTCTTCAATTCCTTCGTTTGGGTTCTCGGTTGCCGACCATGAGATTTGTTCTGGAATATTCTCGTCGTCTAATAAAATCTTAAAATTAATTTCTGAATGTTTCATAAATGTTTTATATAATTCTGGAAAATTATTCTGTTTTCACGCAACAAAATTAATTGATTATTTCCCAAAATTGACTTTCCATTAATAAAAGATAAATACTATCTTTGCACCCCAATTCAATTTTTTTTATTTTTGCTTCAAAATGAATTATCAAGAAACCATAGATTATTTATATCAACAACTGCCAGTTTTTCATAGAATTGGCAAAAAGGCATATAAGGCAGATTTAAGTAATACTATAAAACTTTGTGAATATCTTGGCAATCCTCACCAAAAGTTTAAATCCATTCACATTGCTGGGACTAACGGTAAAGGAAGTTCATCACATTATTTGGCTTCAATATTACAAAGTGCAGGATACAAAACGGGGCTTTATACTTCACCTCATTTAAAATCTTATACCGAGAGAATAAGGATTAATGGTATTTCAATTCCTGAAAACGAAGTTGTTAGTTTTGTTGAGAGAAATAAGGTTTTCTTGGAAGATTTAAACCCTTCATTTTTCGAAATGAGTGTTGGTATGGCTTTTGAATATTTTGCAAATGAGCAAGTTGATGTAGCAATTATTGAAGTTGGATTGGGAGGAAGATTAGATTCAACCAATATTATTACACCACTTTTATCACTGATAACAAACATCAGTTTTGACCATACCGATATACTTGGTGATACTCTTCCAAAAATTGCTTATGAAAAAGCGGGGATAATTAAACCAAACATTCCAGTTGTGATTGGTGAAAGAAATTCTGAAACAGAAAATACTTTCATAGAAAAAGCTGAGACTGAGAATGCTCTAATTTATTTTGGAGAGGATTATTATAAGATTCTGGATGTTGAAGAAAATAATTTAGTGTTGGAAATGAATGTATTAGATTTATCTTCTAATCAAAACTTCAAAATTGGATCTCAATTAATTGGGGAATACCAAACGAAAAATATTTTAGGCGTTCTTAAATCTATTGATATTTTAAATCAATCAGATTTTCAAATTAGTTCGGAAGCAATTTTTGCAGGAATTAAAAATGTAGTTTCTCAAACAGGCTTAGAAGGTCGATGGCAAACCCTTTCAAAAAAGCCTTTAATGATTTGTGACATTGCACATAATGTGGGAGGAATTTCACAAGTGATAAAAAGTCTCTCCAAAATAAAATATGATAAACTTTGGATGATACTTGGGTTTGTTTCAGATAAGGATATTTCTGGTATTTTAGCAATATTACCCAATGATGCAAACTATATATTTTGTGAAGCTAATATTCCAAGAGCTTTAAAATCGGATGTATTATTGACTCAAGCAAAAACTTTTGGATTAATAGGGGAGGAGATAAAGCATGTAAATGATGCAATTAATTTTGTAAAATCAAAAGCCAATGATAACGATTTAATTTATATTGGTGGAAGTACTTTCATTGTGGCTGAAATTGCCGAGGAATTTAACACTTTAAAATGTTAAGTATTATTATCTGTAAATTTTATTTACCAAATAAAATTTTGTTTTGTTCGTAGTCTTAAAAAATCAATTTGTCAAGTTTTTTAATTCATATTAATGAAGGTTGAGATACATTTTAATTGTATTGTATCCGAAAGGTTTTGTTTTAAACGATTCTCAGCGAGTACATGTAAAGTCTTTGGGTTATTGATAATCAACAAAATGATAGAATACGATGAACAGTTCCCCATAATTACTAATTATATAACTTTATAGGAATTAAATAGCTACAAAATTAAAAGAATAAGTAGAGAGGATTATAAGAAAAAGATAAATCAAAATTAAATGAGAGAAGTCTAACGAATATATTTAGTATTATTATCATAATGAGTAGAAAGAAAAACATCAGATTTAGAGAAACTGAAGATAATTTTAACGTAATTCAGCAAGGAAAACCATTATTTGATATCATTAAAGGTCATTGGTTGAGTGATTTTTTTAAGAATAATAACCCAATAATACTTGAATTGGGCTGTGGGAAGGGTGAATATACGGTTGGATTA